>CAYYQJ010000187.1:0-6122 GCA_964473775.1 uncultured Bacteroidales bacterium
AATTGAATCAGGAAAATAATAAGCATGTTTCATTTTTTAAAGTTTTTAGTGTTATTAATGTTTTGATTTTTCTTTAATCACTATTGCAAAGATATAATATTAGAAATAACAAAGGGTATATTTTTTTTATTTTTTTTCATCAATAAAATATAAAGTACTGATTAAACGGAGCTATTTTTTTCTTCCTGAATTTATTTTTTTTAGCAATATTAAAATCCATCCTTCGGAAAAAAGATTTTTTTCTAAAGTTATCCCATATTGTTGATTCCATGTTTTAATTTTATTTGTACAAAATTGCCGGAAGAAATTGATAAAATGCCATTACAGTTTGGTTCAGCTTGGGGTTGTAAGGACACAATTATGCATCCCTACGACTAGCCAATGTTGGATTTTGACTCAATGCCGCAGCATTTTGATTGAATGCCAGACGTGCGGAATTGAATCAAACACCTCCGGCATTTAATCCCGAAGGTGCGGAATTGAGTGCCGGAGATGCGGCAATGAATGACAGGGGTATCTGTGAATGAATGCCGCAGATGCGGGACCAAATGCCGCTGATGCGGCACTGAATGCCGCAGATGTTTGACTAAATGCCGGAGGTGCGGGAGTGAATCAAAATGCGGCGGGGGTAAATGCCGCAAGCACGAAATCGGTTTATTTTGGTGTTTATCAAAATACAAATGACTGGTATTTAGGCAAAACTGCTTTTTAATCTAATTAAAGAAGTTAATAGGCGGAAGGCAGAATGACAATTAATGACCACAAATGTTGCGCAGCAAATAACCTTTACTGACAAGAATCAAATAACCTCCTGATGTCAAAAAAAGAAACAAATCATCCTGCAAAACCGTTTTTTTGTCTATTTTTGTCATATCTTTTATTAAAACCGAATAAACGAAGAGTTCATGGAAAATAAAAACAATAAAAAATCATCCCCTCTGCAAACCGGCCTTAAAACAGCCAAAACCCCTGTCGCACCCAAAAAGAAAGAGGCCATAGCTGCTGCCCCAGGCAATTTAACGGCCATATTATTTTTTATCATTCTGGCCATTTCGTATATGGTTTTCCTCAGCAATTTCTACTCTATCAAAGAATTAAGCAATGCTTACATCAAATCGAGCGAAGCCTGGATTATCACTTTGCAGTTTTTGATTTATACCCTTATTTATGGAGTTTTCGGATATTTTGCCTATCGGTTTATCACCGGAAAATCGGAAGATAAAATCACCACCATTTTAACCATAGTTGGTTTTGGAGCCATCATTTTGTTGCATTATCTGGCGTTTAATAAAGCCTTTGAAGATGTTGACGACAATGCCTCTTATATGATTGCCGCCAAATCGCTCGTCACCAAAGGCGCTCCCTATTATCTTTATATGCCCGAACTAAAACCCGACACCGAAGGGGCTATCGGCCTGCCTTTGATGCTGATACCTTTTTATTTGATTTGGGGAATGAACTATGTGCCTATGGAAATGTTGATATTTTTTACCATGATGGGCGCAGTGGTGATGAGTTTTTTGTTGTTCCGCAAGTTGGAAGGCACTTTGTTTGCGCTGTTGATAACCGTTTTGTTTGCCACCCACCCCTATTTTGTTTCGTTTTCGAGCATCATCATGACCGAAATACCCTATCTGTTTTGGTCGCTGCTGGCCTTATTTCTCTGCCTTAAATTCGAAGAAACCGAAAAACTCAACTGGTTTTTGTTGATACTAACGGCTCTGGCCATATTTATGACTTACCTCACACGCGCCATTGGCGCCGGATTTTTTGTGGCGGCGGTGTTATATTTCTTCATCAAATCCAATATCTGGAAAAATATTAAGGAGAAAAAAACACAGTTTTATAAAGATGTGGCTTTTCATAAATTCATACTGATTTCGGGCTTGATTTTTGTGTTTCTGGTAATTTATCAATTGTGGTCGCGCTCGTTAGGAGGTGCTTCACAGGCCGATGCTTTGGCAAAAATGAGCCTTGCCGATCAGTTTAGCAAAAACCTCGGATTGGTTTGGGATGTGTTATCACAAAACATTTTTTGCGGCAAACTTGCCCGTCAGGAAGTGGCCCGCAGCGTTGAAGAACAAGCGCAATATCTGCAGCCTGTAAACATCGTTTGGGCATTGATTTTTCTGTTAACCTTTGTTGGATTGGTTTATAGCCTGTTTAAAAAACAATTGGTGGGCCTTTATTTTTTGTTTGTGATGATAGTTTTGATGATAGGAAACACGGCCACACAACTGTTAGTGGTTTCGAGATATCTCATCGTTTTTACCCCTTTCATGATTTATTTCCTCTATATGGGAGTTCGTTTTTTGATTGAACTGGTGGATCAAAAAAAACAATTCGGAAAAACCATTGGATTGATGGTGTTTTGTTTTTTGTTGGGCAATTCGTTTATAGGCGATGCTTTCAATGTGCAACGCTCGGCCAAACCAAATTTGTACGAACCGCCCTACAAAGCTTTTCTCGATTGCGCGGTTTGGGCCAAAGACAATCTGCCCAAAGAATCCATAGTTGGCAGCCGCAAAGAACGTATTTTCTATATCTTTAGTGATGGGCTGAGAGGTTATAAAGATTTCTCGCTAACCGACAACCGCATGTTGGAAAAGAAAGATATGTCGCGCGAAGAGTACGAAAAATACAAACTCGATCAGTTTGCCAAAAACAATACAGATTATATCATTCTCGATACATTTACATCCTCATCCATCCAAATTATTTATCCGATTCTGCAAAATCATCCCGATAAATTTAAGATGGAAAAAATAATAGGCGACGAAAAAACCGGAGCTTGCTATGTATTTAAAGTTTTAAAATGGTGGAAATGATAGCTGTTGTTATACCTTCCTATCGGGTAAAAAATCACATCCTCGAAGTGATTTCCGGCATTGGCAACGAAGTGCATAAGATTTATGTGGTGGACGATAAATGTCCCGAAGAATCTGGTTTGTATGTGCAGCAACATTGTAAGGACAACAGGGTTGAAGTGATTTTTCATGATAAAAACAAAGGCGTAGGCGGTGCGGTTAAAACCGGATATAGAAAAGCCCTGGCCGACCAATGCGATATAGTGGTTAAGATTGATGGCGATGGACAAATGGACACCGCCCTGATTCCAAAATTTATTCAACCCATTCTTTCGGGCGAGGCCGATTATGTGAAAGGAAACCGGTTTTTCAGTTTGTCGTCTTTATCAAAAATGCCCGCGCTGAGGGTTTTTGGCAACAGCATGCTATCCGTAATCAATAAATTTGTGAATGGCTATTGGAATGTGATGGACCCAACCAATGGCTACACCGCCATACATAAAACCGCCCTCAGTTTACTCGAACTGGATAAAATTGCCGATACATATTTTTTTGAAAGCGATATGCTTTTCCGCCTGGGCACCCTGAGGGCAGTGGTGTTGGATATGCCCATGTTTGCGAAGTATGAAGACGAAAAATCGTCGATGAAGATATCCAGAATCTTGTTTCAGTTTCCTCCAAAATACATCAACCGGTTTTTCAAACGACTTTTCTACAACTATTTTTTGCGCGATTTTAATGCCGGCACGGTTGAACTTATTTTCGGTTCTTTATTCTTTATCTTTGGAGTGATAGAAGGATTTTATCATTGGTTTTTAAGCATAGAAAGCCAGATAGCAGCCACCAGCGGAACAGTTATGCTTGCTGCCTTACCCACGATTCTGGGATTTCAATTATTAATTTCGGGATTACAATACGACATCAGGAATATTCCAATCAAGCCCTTGCAAAAACTGTCGCTGTAATATTTTCAGAATTTATTCTGATCTAATTCAGAAAACTTTTTTTTCTTTTTCAGATAATAGTCGGTCACAATGCTGCCATTATAAATCAGGTTTAATGGTTTTTGATGTTGAAGTTTCCGTTTTCGTTTAATAAAATTCCGATGTTTATAAAAAGAGAAATGCGCACGGGTTACAGCCACAAAATCGCTGAAGCCACCTTCCATCAAAAACTTTAAAGCGGCAACTCCATCAAGCATCAAACGTACAGCAAAAACAGGCACCACCCGATTTTTCGGAAGGTTTTTAAACAACAAAGTAAAGTTGTTTCTAAAATTCAGATAGGTTTTGCGGGCCGAGCTTTTCGGCAAAGTGCCGCCCCCGATATGATATACTTTGGAGTCGGGACAATACATGATTTTATAACCATAATTGCGCATACGCCAGCAAAAATCAATCTCTTCCATGTGCGCAAAAAAGTCTTCATCCAGGCCGCCATATTTATGATAATACTTCGAACGCACAAACATACAGGCACCGGTAGCCCAGAATATTTCGGCAGCATCATCATATTGCCCCAAATCTTCCTCCATAGATTGAAACAACCTGCCGCGGCAAAATGGATATCCGAATTTATCAATAAATCCTCCTGCTGCGCCTGCATATTCAAACTTGTTTTTTTCGTAAAACGATAATAATTTTGGCTGACAGGCGGCTATCATTGGGTCGGAATCCATCAAACGAATCACAGGCTCAATCCAATTTTGAGTAACTTCAATATCCGAATTCAGCAACACATAATACTCAGCATCCACATGCTTCAAGGCATCGTTATATCCTTTGGAGAAACCGCCGTTTGATTCATTCAGAATCAAAGTAATTTCAGGATAATTTAATTTGACAAAAGCGATAGAATCATCCGTAGAAGCATTATCAGCAACTACAATTTCAGCAAAATCCTTACTGTATTTGATAACAGAGGGAAGAAACTGTTCGAGGAATTTTTTACCATTCCAATTTAAAATGACTACAGCTACCTTCAAAAATCAATTATTTTTACTATTCCTAGAGATGAATTGCCAGTTTTTGTTCAAAGATAAACATTTCCTACAAATACAATTCATCAAAATTAAAATTAAATCCGGTGATTAATAAAACAGATTCGCAGTAAATACTTAGTATTTTGATTTTTGCAGACTAAAATTATTTTAAATTGCTAACAAGTGTCAACTATTAATTTGTTGTTTCTAATACGGATTATTAAAAATTTCCTGGCTTTTTCGCCCAAAATGATCCCGAACTCCATCCACATCAATATCATTGGTTACATTATTGCGACTGTATAATTTCTGTTGCCACTTATAATCGTACACTTCGCCAATGGCATCAGAATGAATCAGAATAAAATCGTTGGTAATCAAGTCGGGATTATAGAAAACAAATTTCTTATTCTTTTGATTTTTGCACGAATAATAATGCCATACTTCATAAGGATAAGCACTGGGTTCGAAATAACTTTTTGTAATGCTATTTGGCTCGCCATAATCGAGATAAACCCTCCCGCGATCGGTTTCATAGCCTTTTTTAATTTTAGTACTGTATTCGTTATTCACTTTGCCCACTTCAATCAAGTAAGTTGCCCAGGCTTTTCCCGGATTTGCCGCATCCCGCGACTGCCAGAAAGCCAGAAAATACCGCTGCATAGAAGCGAGATCGCTATGATTTATCTGATTCCTTGCAAATATAATTTCGTTTTCGCTTGAGATAGGACGTAAACAACGGATGTACTCGGTAAGCGTGTCTTTATTGGTGTACATTTCAACAAAAGAATGCTCGGTAACCACCTTTTCAATATCTTTCATTTCAGCCTTAACCTTTGAGTTATCACGCTCGAAATACAATTTTTGCACAGCAATTTGTTTATTCATTTTATCACGAACTTCAATCACCAGATTGAAATTACCTGTTGGCAATTCAGCCAGATCAAATTCGTTAAAAACAACTACTACATTTTTTGCTGTTTCTTTTTTTACTTTAACAAATTGATCAACCAATTTGCTATTTTCGTTTACCTCTATATAGGAACTAAGCAGAAACTTTTCGTCCTTGCCAAGAATTTTCTCTGTATTATAAATCTCGGCATAAAAAGTAAGCTTATTAACAGCATCAGGATAATAATAAATAATGTAAGGCACCAAATCAAAATTATTTTTTGTCAGCACATTTGCTGTTTCGGTTTTTTTATACGAATCCACCAACTCAATTTGCGAGATATTAATTTTTGTATCAGGATAAGCAATATCAATGGTTTCTGTTCCCTTAAAAGGTATGGCTGTAGAATTTTTATCAGCAATAGTGATTTCTACTTCATAGG
>CAYYQJ010000188.1:0-6114 GCA_964473775.1 uncultured Bacteroidales bacterium
CTTTTAGGCAATTGCTATCGTTTTTCATAATTCTTCGTATCAGATGTAAAACAAGTATAGTGAGTTTATCTGTAAATTTAATGTTTTTTCAATCTGCAAATATACAACTATATTTTCAGATTACTGAATTTTATGAAAATATTTTTCAACATTTGTTGTTAATTAAATCGAATTACACTCTTTTTTCTTTTCATTAATTAATTGCTCACCCTAATCTAATATGATAAATACTGCATTTATATTAAAGCCAGAAACTTAATTCTTAATTATCTTTACTTATCACTTCATCTTTTTAATTTGCTTAAGATATTCTTTGGTGAAAAAACTATACCAATTATCATTAAGCGTATATTCGGCCACCTTTACTTTAGGATTTTGTGTCGTTCCTGCCTTAAAATCTCTCAAAGCAAATGCTACTGCTAAGGATTGCTGTTGTAATTTACACAATGATTTATTCAGATTTCTTTGCCTTAATACTTTTAATAAAGAAAAACCGGTCTCAATATCGCCATTTGTGGTAAACCATGTAATCCCATGAAGCAAAAAGCCATATTCAAATGTGGCTATAAAATCTTTTAAAGCTGCATGCTGTATTCCATTTAAGTCTTTTACATTTTCATTATAATAAGTAGTCAATTTATTATATGAATCAATGGACTGGCTATATTTAATATCCCTTGCCATATCGATACATTCGTTCAAAGATTTTTGATAATGCGCAGGCTTTTCAACCGATTTCAATCCTGAAACTGCCAGATTGTCATTTAAACTGCAATCATAATTTGATTTTACAATTTGCATTGCCTGATTATAAAAAGATTCTGCTTTAATAAACTGCTTTTCCAAAACCGCAGCTTCAGCCAAGGCTATATTGCTATCATAATCTTTCTGAGCATTGTTACATTCCTGGCTAAAGATGGCTTTTTTCAAGGTCTCAATCTTTTGATTCAGTTTTGTATCCGATATCAGATTGTATTCTTTCTGCTCATCCATCACTTGTTTCAGGGCGGTGCGGGCTTTTGAGAGTTGGTTGGAGGTAACTTCATTTTCTGATTCTATGAGCATAATCAACAGAATTTCTTTTTTCGAGCTTTTTATGAGTTCAGGCAATTGTTTATCCTTTCTCACCTCATAAATCTGTTCAAGTCCTACCGCCCTTTTGAAATCATCAAACGCTTCGCGGTAGCTTTTCAAAGCCATTTCGTCTTTTCCTTTCGAAACCAGAATAGAATATTGTTCAACTTTAATTTTACCCAGTAATTCATCGGCTTTTAAACTATTATTGATGTACTTAGAATTCTGTTTTTGATAATCAATGGCTTTATTCACCTCCCCTTCTGCTTTATCAATCTTCTTCAACTTAAAACTGTTTTCTGCATTTAGCACAGCTTGATTGTAAATTCCATTATAACAGTCTTTCCTGATTAGTTCTATGGTATCGCTACAAGTAAATCCAGGAATGCTTTTACAAAAGGTTTCTGCCTGTGCAGCAGCAGTCAATGCTTCTTCAAATTTCTTTTGGGTAAGATTAGATGCCGCACTATTTAAGTCTATCCACTCTAAAGTATATGCTAAATCCATAGCTGATTTGTGCGTATAATCATCCAGATTATTAAACTTCACCAATTTTTGTAGTTGTTGCTTACTTTCAGTATAATTCATTACATTATAAGCAATCAGAGCCAAATAATATTGTGAAGGAGCATAGTTATTTTGATAATACAACGACTTCTCAAAATTAGTTTTAGCCTCCAGAATTTTTTTATCGTTATACAAATCAACACCCTTATCATAAAACAAATGTGGTGCCTTTGAAAGAGTATAATTAAGCTGCTTTTGTATGTCATTAAAAGATTCCTGAATTCCAGACATTAATGGCCCCACATTCAAAGGGTCGTATTTGTTAATTTCAAGAGCCTGCCAAAACATTGCTGATGAAATGTTATCAATTTTAATCTTGATATCATCCAGTTTTTTCTGAGTTTCTTCTATGTTTTCGTAAGCATTTGGATTGATTGCCGACAATTGTTTGTCCAAAAAATGAATATCCTTGTCCGACATAAAATACTCATCTATCAAGGATGCCTTTTCGTTAAAACGCTTGCGGGAACTATGATCATAAAACAGCTTCAGGTTGTTAACTGTAAAATTATAATTATTTCCAATCTTTGAAGTATCCGTAAAATCCAACTTCACCTCATTAAAATTAAACTCAAATTTGTTTTTTGGCAGCGTAAAATTCGAAAGAAATATATTTTTTTCACCATACAAAGAAGCCGTAAACTCATACTTGGCAGGAATAAGCACATCCGACATATCAAAACCCTTATAATGCAAATCCCCATTCAGGTTTATATTCTGATAATCAACAAAAATGGTCAACAGGTTTTTATCCTTGGTTATCTTAATACTTTCATCGAAGCTTATGGTAAATTTTGTTTGATAGGCAGGTTTGGGAATAAACTTCCCTATGGCCTCAAGCATCTCGTTAATAATAATCTGACTCTCTTCATAAGAATTCATATACGAAACAAGAAAAGACTTTTTCTGTTCGGCTTGAAATACCAATTTGCTTTGAGCAAAAGAGCTTATACTATAAAAAATTATCAGGAAGCAAAGTATGCGTGTTTTCATCAGTGTTTTATTTTTTGTTGCAATATTATAGAATTTTACCGAGAAGCTAAAATATCCAAACATAATATTTTACATTACAGATATTATACCTGCTCAATAACAGAGCGTTTCATTATTTCATCATTTTTTTCTGGCAAATTGCTATTCCTTTAAAAACTATCAGGTATTTTAAAAAGAACAACATTTCTTTTCAATTTTCGCATAGACCAAATCTTATACCAAAACCACTTTCGGTTTTTCCTGAAGATAAATTAAAACCTGCAAAGTGGCTTTCCCCGTAATTTCCTCAATCAATTTGCCATAATTCTGCACCTGCTCCTGATGTTTCTTATCTTCTTTTCCTGTTTTAAAATCAATGATAACAGGTTTATCATCCTTAAAAACAATTCGGTCGGGTCTGTAAACTTTATTATCGGGCGTTATTATTTCAATTTCAGTTACCGTTTTTTGTCCAGCCGCAAAAAACTCCCTTATATCCTCCCTCGCCATCATATTATATATGTATAAAGAAACTTTTCCGGCATCCTCTGAGCTGAGAAATCCTTGCGCAACCTGATTAGCCACCGCATTTTCAGCATCATCGGCCGTATTCATCTCCGAAAGCACCTTATGAATCATATTGCCCCATAGCAAACTATTTTCCATCATGTTTTCGTCCCAAATCATGGCCGATTCGGGCTTAATCAACACCCTGTTAAACCAATTGGCAGAAGTTAAAGTATTCAGCGAAGCATTCCTGCTTTCGGCATCTCCATTTTTTTCAGGCAATTTCACAGGGGGAATTTCTCCAAATTCGTACATCTTTTTCGAAGCGTTCCAAAGTTTTTTGCTCTTTAGAAATTCTATCAGCAAACCGCCAAAGGTATTGAAGTTTGGCATTTCTTTATCTTTCGAAAGCACATACAAACGTTCTTCCGCACGCGTCAAAGCCACATAACACAGATTCAGCAAGTCGAGAATAACCTTGGCCTTTTCATTTTCATACATATATTCATAAGAAGAGCCGGCCAGATGATTTTTTGATAACTGTACAGGCACGGCAGGCATGCTATTATTGTTCTTATCTTTGTTTTCAACCCAAACCAGCGTATTGGGTTTCACCTTATCGTCTTCATCAGCAAAAGGATAAATCACTACAGGGAATTCCTGACCTTTGGATTTATGAATGGTCATCACTTTCACCGCATTTAATTGATCGGGCACTGTAATCGACTTCCGGATTCCATATTCGTCCCACCAATCAAGAAATCCGGCTACATCCGCAGAACGTTTTGCTACAAATTCATTCACAGCTTCCAGATAAAAAATCACAAACGGGTCGGCTGCCTGATTGAGCCCGAATATCCGCATCAATTCTTCATTCAAATCAAACAAAGAATAGGTAGTAAGCGTATTGAAATTGAGGTTTACATGATATTGCTTCAACAAATTTTCCAGCGATTTCCATACCGATTTATTTTGAGAAGCCAAACGGTAGGTTTCCAGAAAACCGTGTAAGGCCATATCGTTTACAAAATGCTGATGAAAATAAATCAAAACTGTGGAAACCGACAAATTATCCATAGGATTGTGCATCACACGCAACAAGGAAACCAGAAAATTAACCTTTGCCGAACTGCTCAACAACAAAGATTCGGAAGAAACCACATCTATGGATTCGGACAACAACCTGACCGCTATTGCTGATGCTTCTTTGTTTTTGCGACAAATGATGGCTATATTTCTCAAGGGAACCTGCTCCACAATCAGTTGCCTGACGATGTTTAGCACCGCCAAAAGCTGGTTTTCCTGATAATCTTCCACAACATCCACAAAATTAAGGCACACATAACCACCCTCATTGCCCGGTTTGCTTTGCTGAGCCAGACCTGAATAGATATTTTGATATTCCGGATTCTGAATCTTCTGATTCAAATATTCGAACAACTCATTATTAAAGTCAACGATTTGCTTGCGCGAACGATAATTAATCAATTTTGTGTCGGGATTGTAATCCTCATACCCGCAAAAGCTTCGGTTTAAAGATTTTTCTATTTCATCAAAATGCAAAGCTTCAGGTTTTTGAAAAATATTGGGTAAGGACGAAAACTGACGCACCTCGCCACTGCGCCAACGATAAATCGCTTGTTTGCCATCGCCAACTATGAAATTAAAATTGCCTTGTGCAATAGAATTGTCAATCAATGGCAACATATTTTGAAATTGCAGAATCGAGGTATCCTGAAATTCGTCTATAAAAAAATGCTCAAAACGTTCGCCTGTGCGCTGAAAAATAAAAGGAACGGGCTCGTTGAGCAATTGCTCGTGTATTTTTCGGTAAAAATCGCTGATAAAAATAATATTCTCTTCCGTTTTTAAAGCTTCCACCTCTTCTTCAATCAAATTAAGCAAGGTGAGCGGAAAAATGGATTGACTGATTACCAAAATATCATGATAAGGCTTTATCATATCTGCAATAAGATGAAAGCCTTCCTTAATTTTTGGTTTCAACCCATCTATACTTTGTTTGTCGCCGTCGGATGCTGAAACTGAATACCATTTATTATCATTGATGGTGGCAAAATGATAGGAATTGGTGCCTGCATTTGCCAAACCTTTCCCCTTTTTTACCTTCAAAAAGAAGTTGTAAATACCATTCTTGCCCCGATAAAATGAAGAAGACGACAGCCCGCACGCATCCATGGCATTCATTACCTCCAAAGCCTTTTCGAGGGCCGTTTTATTCATGTTTTCGAGTTGCGAATATAATTTCCTATAAATGGATTTGAAATCTTTTAAAGAAAAATTGTGAAACAAACCTATGTATTTCTCAGTATCTTCCTTCAAAATCTCTTTCGAAAAATCTTTCAAATCGTTTTCAATATCCCAATTCTTGTCTTCAGCAATTTTGGTTTTAATAAAATCGACCAACACCTCAGTAATTTCGTCCGAAATGCCGGCATAACTCAAAATAAGGTCGACGGCTTGCGACAAAATTTTATTTGTATCCAATTCCACTTCAAAATTATGTGGAATTTTCATGTCGAAAGCAAAGGTTCGAATGATGCGTTGCACAAAACTATCGATGGTGCAAATGGCAAAGTCGCTGTAATTGTGCAGAATTTTTTCCAACACCAAAGTGGCGCGTTCGCCCAACTGCAGTTCGGTCAATCCGGTATCTAAAATCAGGTTGCTGACCAACGAGCGGTATTTTTTTTCGGCCGTAGCATCCCAGGCACTACCGCCCGCAGGATTTAGCTGGCTCAAAACCACCAGATATTCAATCACACGGCTTTTCATCTCGTAGGCCGCCTTGTTCGTAAAAGTTACAGCCAGTATGCGGCTAAATTTGTCAGGTTGTGGCAACACCAGTTTCAGATATTCTTTCACCAGAGTGTAAGTTTTACCCGAGCCGGCCGAAGCTTTGTAAACAATAAATTTGCTGTTATTATCCATCATCATAAAAGAAAAAGTAAAAATACGAATTTTTATATTATGAAG
>CAYYQJ010000189.1:0-6111 GCA_964473775.1 uncultured Bacteroidales bacterium
TGAGTTTACATCTGTAACTTTGTATCCGACGAGTTGGCGGATATCCATCAGGTCGCTTTTATCTTTTTTTTCTGCAGACTGAGGTATGTAAACCATGCATCCAATAAGTTTCTGAGCTTGCTCAGAGCTATCGATGTCTTCGAGTTTTAGTGCAACAGAGTTCCGGAACTGCAGGCTGAATTCTGTAATAAAAAAAGGAACCCGTTCGTGTTTTATTTCAACAAAAACGGATTCCAATGTTTTGTATTTTTCAGGTGTGTCGCTATTGGTAATAACAATCACCTGACCTTTATATCCGAAAACTTTCGAGATTTTACCGAGACAGAAAAAATTATCTTTATCCATCATCAGAAAGCCTGGAAATTATTCAGGAGCTACTTCGGTAGCAGGAGCTTCTTCGGCTGCTGGTGTTTCTTCAACTGCAGGCGCTACTTCAGCTACAGGAGTTTCTTCAACTACAAGAGCTTCTTCAACTACAGGAGTTTCTTCAACGATTTCTTCTTCAGCAACTGCTTCGGCAGGAGTTTCGTTTAAAGCAAGTTCTTTAGCTAATTCTTTTGCTTTTTTCTTAGCAACTTCTTCAGCTTTTGCTAAATTGGCTTTAATTTCGGCTTCGTGACGTTTTTTGTGAGCTTCTTTTTTAGTTAAAACAATTTCGTTTTTCTTACTTAAAATTTTAGCTTCTTTTTCCTGTAACCAAACCTGAAATTTAGCTTCGGCTTGTTCGAGAGTTAATGCTCCTTTTGCCACTCCTTTGAGGAGGTGGTTTTTGTAGAGAACTCCTTTATACATTAAAATTGCTTTAGCGGTATCGGAAGGCTGAGCGCCTTTGTTTAACCAATCCAAAGCTTTGTCGAAATCGAGTTTGATTTCGGCTGGAATTGCAAGTGGGTTGTAAGTGCCAATTCTTTCTATGAACTTTCCATCACGTGGTGCACGACCATCTGCAATTACAATATGATAAAAAGGCATACCTTTTTTACCATGACGTTGTAATCTGATTCTTGCTGGCATAATTGTTTACTTTTTAATTATTTAAAACTTATTTTTAATTTGGGGTGCAAAGATGCGATTTTTTTTTGAGAAAAGAGGGATATTTTTTATTTTTTTAGAAAAAAGAAGGTATTATTTGTAATGGATAATATTTAATATGTAATATTTAATGGGTAATAAGTATTAAGTAATTGGGATGAGGGAGGGTTTAAGATTAATAATTGTGATGATAATAGTAGCATTTTAACATACATTTCAATTACTCTGGATTCATAACTCCAAATTCCAAACTTGCTACAGTATGTCTTTGTTTTCGCGGCCTTTGCCATTGCGGGTGAAGCCACGCATGATACCTCTTTTTGAGTTGAGAATAAATGATATGATGTCATCGCGTTCGGGGGTTGCAGGTAATTCGGAATCAATGTAGCGTAGGGCCTGAGAAACATTGTATCCATTGATGAATATGATGCGATAGATGTCTTGTATTTCTTTTATTTTTTCGAAAGAGAAGCCTCTGCGACGCAAACCTATGGAATTGATGCCTGAGTATGACAATGGTTCGCGGGCAGCTTTGCAAAATGGAGGTACATCTTTACGCACCAATCCTCCGCCGGATATCATAGCATGAGCGCCAATATTTACAAACTGATGTATGGCAACCATGCCGCCTACAATAGCCCAATCATCTACCTTGATATGTCCTGCGAGGGCTGCAGAATTGGCAATGATTACATTGTTGCCAATGATACAATCGTGAGCAATATGCACATAAGCCATAAGTAAACAATTGTCGCCAATAACGGTTTCGAAATTGGCCTTGGTGCCTCGATTGATGGTTACAAACTCGCGAATGGTAACATTATTGCCAATCTTAACGATAGTTTCTTCTCCTGCAAATTTCAAATCCTGAGGAATAGCCGAAATAACTGCACCAGGGAATATTTTACAGTTTTTACCTATACGGGCTCCCTCCTGAATGGCTACATTGGGACCAATCCAGGAGCCTTCTCCGATTTCAACATTTTTATCAATGGTAACAAATGGTTCGATAACCACGTTTGGGGCAATTTTTGCCTGTGGATGAACATAAGCCAGGGGTTGATTCATTTGGGTACTTTTTTTATGATTTGAGCCAATAGTACGGCTTCCATAACAATTTGATTATTAACATAGGCATAGCCTGTCATCTGGCATAAGCCTCTACGGATGGGTGAATTCAGGTTTATTTTAAAAACCAAAGTATCGCCGGGAACTACTTTATTTTTGAATCGGGCCTGCTCTATTTTTAGAAATAATGTAAGATAGTTTTCGGGGTCAGGAACTGATTTTAATGCAAAGATTCCACCACATTGTGCCATAGCTTCTATCTGAAGGACGCCTGGCATGATAGGTTCGTCAGGGAAGTGGCCAACAAAGAAACTCTCGTTCATGGTTACATTCTTCACCCCAATAATACCTTTATCATCCATCTGCAATATTTTATCAATAAGTAAGAATGGCGGACGGTGAGGAATTATTTTTTGAATCTGCATGATATCATAAAGAGGCGGTTGTCTAAGATCAAAAACTTCCGTAGTATTTTTCTTATTTCGTTTATTTGGATTTCCACATTCTTCAATAATTTTTTTTGCGAAGTTAACATTGGATAGATGTCCAGGACGTTTGGTAATAATATGTGCCTTTAAGGTTCCACCCATCAATGCCAAATCGCCAATAACATCCAGAAGTTTATGACGTGCAGGTTCGTTAGAGAAATGAAGTTTTAGATTGTTTAGGATGCCTTCTTTTAGAACATCTACTTTTGGTTTATCGAATACAACTGCCAGTCTGTCGAGTTCTTCCTGAGAAATAATCCGATTGACAAACACTATGGCATTATTCATATCGCCACCTTTAATTAGGTCTTTATCCAATAGATATTCCAATTCGTGTAAGAAAACAAAAGTACGGCATGGCGAAATTTCTGATTTGAAATCATCGATATAATCAAGATTGGCAAACTGAGTTCCCAATACATTAGTATCATAATCAATCATGGTTGTAATCTTGAATTCATCACTGGGAATAGCAATCATTTCTACTTTTCGTTCAGCATCAAAATATTCAATAACGGATTTTAGTTCAATAAATACTTTTGGCGCTTCTTGTAAAACCACCTCTGCTTGCAATAAAGCTTCCACGAATTTAATAGAACTACCATCGAGTATAGGTGTTTCGATACTGTCAAGCTCAATTAATATATTGTCTAAAGATAAACCTGCCAAAGCAGCTAAAGTATGTTCGACTGTGCAAACTCTTACTCCATTTTCTTCTAATGTGGTTCCTCTGGATGTATCCACAACGTTCTCTAATCGGGCATGAACGAGTGGTTGATTTTCTACATCTATTCTTTTGAAAACAAAACCATGGTTTTCGGGTGCTGGTTTGAATGTTAATGTAACAATTTCGCCGGTATGCAATCCTTTGCCGGTTACACTTACCGGCCTACTTATAGTACGTTGTTTAATCATAGGGCCGCAAAGTTAACAATTTCTTTATTCTCAGCAATTAAAAATTGTTATTTATGCTTATGTATTATTTTCCGGTTTTTAATCGGGGAATAAAATGCTTATGGCTGATATGCAGCGATATCAATGATATGGGAACATCAATAATTCTATATCCTGACAAGAAATGTTAAACCTGCAACTGATATATTTGTTGGTTAGTATGCCATTATATAGGTAGGTTCCGTGACGTATGCCTGGGTCTGATTTCAGATAATTGGCTATTCCGCCTTCTTCAGCTATCTTTATTAATACAGGTGCAAAATAACTGCTCAATGCATAAGAGGCTGTGTGAGGAATTTTAGATGATATATTTGGCACACAATAATGTGTAACTCCATGTTTCTTATATACAGGATGTGTATGGTTGGTGATATGTGAAGTTTCGCAACATCCTCCATTTACAATGCTTACATCAACTATAATTGACCCTGCCTGCATTTGTCTAACCATATCTTCAGAAATAACCATAGGACTTTCGCCTATTGCAGAATGTAATGCTCCAATAACCACATCGGCAGTTTTTATTGCATTGGCCAGCACGTCGTGTTGTATAATGGATGTAAATAATCGCTGATGAATATTGTTTTGCATCTTACGCAATTTATAAACAGAATTGTCGAACACTTTTACCTCGGCGCCCATTCCTAAAGCTGCGCGGGCAGCAAATTCTCCTACTGTGCCTGCACCTACAATGACCACTTTTGCCGGAGCAATACCCGAAAATCCTCCAAGACTTTTAGCCAGCCCATAATCGCTGCTGCTCAGATATTCGGCAGCTATGAAGATGGATGTATTGCCCACAATTTCGCTCAGGGAACGTATCACAGGATACGAATTGGTTCTATCTTTTATATGTTCGTAACTGATGGCTGTGGTTTTTTTATGCATCAGTCGTTTAAAATAGTCCTCGGTTTGTCCGGGAAGATTTAATGCTGAAAATAATGTGGTACGGCTTTTTATTTTTTCAATCTCGGAAGGAAGGGGAGGAGCCACTTTAATTATATAATCAGACTGATACACTTCGTCTGATGAATAGGCTATTATCGCGCCGGATTCACTGTATTCGTGATCGGCAAAGTGGGCTGATTTTCCGGCATTGGTTTCAATAATTACCTGATGCCCGTGATTAACTAACATAGCCACCGCTTCGGGGACTAAACCTATACGTGTTTCCTGAAAACCGATTTCTTTGGGTACTCCAATCACCAATCGGGCCTTTTGTTTCTTCAACTCAATGGTTTCGGGTTGAGTAACAAACTGATCGGAGTGCGCAAAATTTATAAAACTGTTCTTTGAGTCCATGGCTATAATTTACAGCATAAAATTACAAAAAAATTTAATTCAAGCCGTGTTTTTTTTTGATAATGTGAATTTACGTGAGTTATTTTTATAATCCCATTCTATTTTTATCTCAACATAATCATCCGGCAATATCTCTTCTACAAGCTCTGGCCACTCTATAAAACAATAGTTATTGGAGTAAAAATATTCTTCGTATCCTATATCATAAACTTCTGATATTTGTTTAATTCTATAAAAGTCGAAGTGATATATTTTCAGCGCTCCGGGTGTATTATACTCGTTCACTATGGCAAAAGAGGGGCTGTTGGTAGCATCTTTAACCTCCAATACATTGCATAAGGCTTTTATAAGAGTGGTTTTGCCTGCTCCCAAATCGCCCCTGAAAATAAATATACGCTCATCGCGATATTGATGAATAATTTCCTGAGCCAGAGCAGGCAATTCGGCCTGTTGGTTGCAAATAAAAACTTCCGGCACGCCTATTTCGGGTTTAAATAAATTATCGGAATCAGCACCTCTTCCATCGAAATACCCCCATGCTGGAAAGTATTGCGGTAATGATTCACGTAATAATTATAGTTGTTTGGATAGGCAAAGAAATCGTAGGATTTGCAAAATACATACACACTGCTCACATTCAGCCTCGGAAGGAATACATCCTGAGGTGTTTTTACTTCAAACACCTGTCGCTTATCGTAGTTCAGGGTTTTTCCTACCTTATATCTGAGGTTGGAATTGGTGGCTTTGTCGCCAACAATTTTCACAGGATTGGATACTTTTACGCTGCCATGGTCGGTGGTGATAATTAAATCAACTTTTTGCTCGGACAGGTATTTTATCACTTCAAGCAGAGGGGAATGTTTGAACCACGACAAGGTTATCGACCTATAAGCCGACTCGTCGTTGGCCAGTTCGCGTATCACTTCCATTTCGGTATAAGCATGTGATAGCATATCCACAAAATTATATACCAGCACATTGAACTTATTATCCATCAGGTTCCGAATGTTATCTACGTACTTCTTTCCTGCATTGAGGTTGGTGATTTTGGTATAATTGAACTTGATGTCTTTTCCGTTGCGTTTCAGTTGTTCGGTCAGCAAATCGGGTTCGAACTGGTTTTTAGTGCCTTCTTCATCTTCCTGAACCCAAAAATTTGGGTATTTCTTTTCAATTTCTGAAGGCAGCAATCCTCCGAAAATCGCATTACGCGAATATTGTGTTGCCGAAGGCAATATGCTGTAAAACAAATCATCTTCTGCCACAT
>CAYYQJ010000190.1:0-4252 GCA_964473775.1 uncultured Bacteroidales bacterium
CACGGCTCTGAACACTCTTTCCCTACACGACGCTCTTCCGATCTGGCATTTTATGCCTTATTTGGTGGCAGTACACCTCCCGATACAGGATGGACATTCTACGCTCCATACAGCACTCAGGCAGGTTCCAACGTGATTCCTGCTGTAACAGCAGCCTTCATCCTCGGATTTTCATCCATACTCACAGGCCTTAATTTTATAGTAACAGTTCACCGCATGCGTGCCCCGGGAATGACCTGGTTTCGTATGCCTCTCTTCCCCTGGTCAGTTTATGCTACCGCATGGATTCAGGTATTAGCCACTCCCATCGTAGGTATCACCCTGCTGATGCTCATTGGCGAACGTTGGTTCAAAATCGGTTTCTTCGACCCTGCTTTAGGTGGCGATCCCGTCCTCTACCAGCATCTATTCTGGATTTATTCCCATCCCGCCGTATATATTATGATACTTCCGGCCATGGGCGTAATCACCGAAATCGTTCCAACCTTTTGCCAGAAAAAAGTTTTTGGCTACAAAGCCATCGCCCTTTCCAGTCTTGCCATAGCTTTTGTGGGATATTTTGTTTGGGGACACCACATGTTCACATCCGGTATGAGCGGCACCGCCCAATGGTTCTTCTCATTCCTCACATTTATTGTAGCAGTTCCAAGCGCCATCAAGGTATTCAATTGGGTAGCCACCATGTACAAAGGCTCCATCGATCTAAAACCTCCTTTTCTCTATGCCCTGGCTTTTATCTTCCTTTTCATGATTGGTGGTCTCACAGGCCTTTCCTTAGGCTCAGTAGCAACCGACATTCATGTTCACGACACTTCTTATATCCCGGCTCATTTCCATTACATCATTTTTGGCGGAATGGGTTTTGCCTTCTTTGCTGCCATACATTATTGGTATCCTAAGATGTTCGGTCACATGTATAACTTCAAAATCGCTAACATTGCATGGTTCTTCATCTTTGTTGGATTCAACCTCTTGTATTTTCCACAATTCGTAATAGGTATCATGGGTATGCCTCGCCGCTACTTCGATTATTTACCTCAGTTCACAGCCGGCGAACAGGTTTCTACCTATGGGGGTGCCATTCTTGGTGTGGGTTTATTAATTATGATTGTAAACCTCTTCCGTGGCCGTAAAGGACCTATTGCACCAGCAAATCCCTGGGGCGGTTCCACCTTGGAATGGGCCATCCCTTCTCCTCCTCCTACCGAAAATTTCGATGAAATACCAACCATTACTTCCGACCCCTATAATTACAAATAGCTTATGAATCACGTTGAAGAACATTACGATCCCGAAGGTGCCCGATTTGGCATGTGGGTCTTTTTATGCACCGAAATTCTTCTCTTCGGTGGATTGTTTATAGTCTATTCGGTCATGCGTCATCGTTATGCCTCAAGCTTTCACGATGCTGCCGAACATCTCAATGTAATAATTGGTGCTGTAAACACCGTTGTGCTACTGGTCAGTAGTGCTGCTGTGGCCATGTCAATCACATCCATGCAAAAAGGCGATGCAAAACTCACCTTACGCCTGCTTACAGTAACCATCCTATGTGCCCTGGTCTTTATGGTGAATAAATACTTCGAATGGTCTGGCAAAATCTCCGATGGCAGCTATCCTGGCTCCGACCTCATGATCGAACTCGACCGCGGCTACATCCTTTTTTATAGTTTATACTTTTTTATGACTGGCCTTCATGCCCTTCATATTCTCGTCGGACTCACCTTACTCATCATTGTTTACGTCCGTATCAAATCCGGTCGCATCAATCAGCAGCGATACGTACTACTCGAAAACAGTGCCCTCTATTGGCATCTTGTCGACCTTATCTGGATATTTTTATTCCCCTTATTGTATTTAATAACTTAGAATCATGGAAAAAGAACACAATCATATCGTACCTTATTTATCTCATGGCAAGATACTGGTAATACTTTTAGCCCTTACCTGTCTCACCATTTCGGTTACAATGATACACCTCAACACCTTCACGGTAACCATTGCACTCTCCATTGCCTCCGTAAAAGGATTTCTGGTAATGTATTATTTTATGCACCTTCGCTACGAAAGCAAAATATTTAAAGTCGTCGGTTTCGGTGTCATCATTTTATTCGCATTGATAGTATTAATCACATTTCTCGATTATTTATATCGCTAATCTAAAAAAGATAGTATTATGGATTTTTTTCAGCAAAGTTCCAATTTTGTAGCAGGCGTCGACTTCGCCTTTTATTTCATTTTCGGAATAGGCGTTTTTTTTCTCATCGGTATCACAGCAGTCATGCTGATTTTCGTCCGAAAATACCGTAAATCTAAACATCCCGTAGCCGAACAGTTTAAAGAAAAAACATGGGTAGAACTCACCTGGATCATCATACCTCTCATTCTGGTTATGTTCATGTTCTACTACGGATATTCAGCCTACAGCCCACAGCGCAATGCCCCCAAAGATGCTATGGTCGTAAAAACCTATGGCAAAATGTGGTCATGGAGTTTCGAGTATCCCAACGGTAAAGAGTCAACCGAATTATATCTTCCTAAAGACAAACCCGTAAAACTCGATTTAATTTCACTCGATGTAATCCACGGATTTTCCATTCCTTCATTTCGTATCAAAGAAGATGTAGTCCCCGGAAAAGAAAACACCATTTGGTTCATTCCTCAGCAATTGGGCGATTTTCTCATATACTGTTCCTATTATTGTGGCTTAAACCACTCCTTCATGGGCTCCAAGGTGGTAGTTAAAAGTCAGGCCGACTTCGACAAATGGCTTGCCGACTACACCCCTAAAAAGAAAGAACACGAAGGCCTCGTACTCATAAAGAAAAATGGCTGCACAGGCTGTCATTCCATTGATGGTGCCAAAGGTGTAGCTCCAACCTTCAAAGGACTCTTTGGTTCCAAACGTAGCGTATTGGCCAATGGTGCCGAAAACGACGTAACAGCCGACGAACTCTACATCCGTCGTTCCATACTCGATCCTCCTGCCGAAGTAGTCAAAGGGTTTTCCAATGGCGTCATGAAATCCTATCGTGGAGTGGTAAAAAACAGTGATATCAAAACCATCACCGAATACCTCAAAACCATTAAGTGATAGTTCCGTCTGGTTCCTCTGCTCACAGCGAATTGTATTTGCAGTGTCCCCTCCATGCCTCTCTATGCTCTAAGTGTATCAGTGGTTGATCGTAATTCGTAATTCGTAATTGAAGAAAATAATCCTCCAAATATCCCTCCTCACCCGTTTCAAACTCTCGGGTTCTGTGGCTTTTTCCACCTGGGTAGCCTACATCCTGGCTTCCGACACCATACCCCTCAATGCCCTCTGGGTATCTTTCGGCGTATTCTTATTATCCTCCGGCGCTTCCGCCCTCAATCAGATTCAAGAACGCAACTTCGATGCACGAATGCAGCGCACCCACCTCCGACCCATCCCCAATGGCACCCTCTCTCTCTCCTCGGCTTACATCATCGCCGCCATATTTCTAATCTCAGGACTATCAACCCTCCTTTTTGCAGCCTCATACATCAGCATGTTGCTCGGACTATTCAGCCTGCTTTGGTACAACCTCCTTTACACCAAACTCAAGCGCATCACCGCCTTTGCCATGCTCCCGGGCACATTAACGGGCGTAATTCCCATCATCATCGGATGGCAGGCAGCCTCTGGCAATCTGCAAAACCAAAGCTTCCTCTTCATCTGCCTCTTCATGATGGTATGGCAATTGCCTCATTTCATCCTTCTCATGCTTCGTTTCCGCGATGATTATCAAAAAGCTGGCTTCCCCGCCCTCACCGACCGCTATTCCATTCGTTCTGTTAAAGATACCATCACCTCGGGCATCATCGCCCTGCTTACCGTAACGGGTGGCATGGTATATTACGATATTTTCCAACTCCTGACTATCAAAATCCTCAGCATCATCCTCTCCCTCGCCTTCCTTTTCATCTTTCTCACCAATCTCTATAAAAAACAATCTACCCTGAAAACCGCTTTTATCTCTATCAACATCTTTATGCTGATGATTATGATACTGTTGCTGGTGGATAAGCTCCTTTTATAATAACCACAGAGGGACTTTACCAGGGGTGATGACATGGTGAATGCAATTCGCCATGAGATTGGATGTCACGAAAGGGAAGTAGCACCCCATGAAGGCGAAGTAGCGCCCACAGAAGACGAAGTAGCACCCACAGGAAGCGAAGTAGCGCCCACAGAAGACGAAGTAGCACCCACAGGAAGCGAAGTAGCGCC
>CAYYQJ010000190.1:4352-6090 GCA_964473775.1 uncultured Bacteroidales bacterium
CACAGAAAGCGAAGTAGCGCCCACAGAAAGCGAAGTAGGGGTATTTTTGGTGATGTGTAAAGTAAATATTATTTGATTATCAGCATATTGAATTAAATGTGATTTAGGATTGATGAATTGTGGAATTAGAGCTTATAAAATGGTATGGTATTTTTAGAATTTGATGATATAATGAAAAAAATTATCAGGTATTTCTATAAATTTATAACTTTATAACAATATAATAATTAGAATGATAATATTTATGTTTTAATATTATTCAATATTATTGCTAAAATTATTTGGTAGTTGTAAATAAAGTTATAAATTTGCGGCTTAAATTGTTTTTGTTATTAATCTCAATCAAAATTTAAAATTATGGAAGTGAAAATTGCGGAAATGGATAGGTTCTCGAAAAGAATAAAAGATTTATTTGATGATAAAAAGACATCTATAGTGGCCTTTGATGACTCTTTTGATGAGCCATTTGAAACTAATGTATGGATGCCACAGATGAATGCGGTTGCTGCTGTTATTGATACGTTTAGTTTACGAAAAGAAAGTAAGGAAGAAACCAGATTGAGAAATGCAGAAATGCATGCTGAACTACCCATTTTGACAGAATTGGAATATAAAATAGGTGTTTGTAGGGATGCCGGTACTATTACTGATAGTTTGGAATCATTTGGAATATCAGCTTTCAGAACTAGTATTAATACTTTTAAAATTGTTGATTTTCATGAATGTTATCTGAGGACTATTGATAAGGTTAATGCGAATCATGTGGCTTTGGCGGATAAAGGATTTGATGCTGCTATGGTTACAAGTATTAAAACTCATCATGATAATGCATATAATATTCAGAATAATAAAGGAGATATTAAAATTGATATATCGGATTTAAGTATAGAAAATAAAGAAATTATCATGAGCTGTTATAGAACAGATATGAGGGTTTTGAAGGTTATGAGAACTTATGGTAAGGCAAGAGGTGATGATGAATTGTATAATCAATCGACTATTAATGCTGTTTTAAGTACTATAAGACCTACTCCGGCAAAGGAACCACGTGTCAGGGTTATTGATGCGGGCAAAGATATTGTTTTGAGGACGGATTTGAATAAGAAAAATGTGCTGCAGTTGGAGTTGCTGACACAGGGTGGAGTGGAAATTGGATTGACTGAATTGAAGACGGATGAGGTAATTGATGGTACAGCTTTAAAGTATAAAATTATGATGGAGTTGATGAAGAAGGATTTGACAGGGAGCGGCAGATACGTGAAGTTGAGGAATATGAATTTGAATAAGAAGGCGAAGGTTAGGGTTTTTGAGGTGAAGGTGGTGAAGTAATTAATAATTGATAATTAATAATTAATAATTGGGAGGGGAGTATTGGTGTTTTGTTTTATTAACTGATTTTTTGTAGGCGAGATATTTTAAATTTCAATGCTCAAATACCAAATAACAAATAAAATACAATTTAAAAATCCTAAAGATTTCAAACTGGGATAAATAAAAAGACAGTCAGAGCCTAAATGGATAGAAGGATATAGGGAGAAGTTTCGGTTTGATGAGGAAACCTTAGTAGAAATGTTGATAGTACATTGCATCAACCTTATTACCTTATTTTATAGAGAATAAGATAATAAGGTTGTTTTTTTTGGGTGTGGTTTTCTACTAAGGTTTGATATTATGGGACTGATTGGGTGACTTGGAGTTATCCAGTCAATAGTTAAGTGTTGCATTAGTTCAATCTTAT
>CAYYQJ010000191.1:0-6074 GCA_964473775.1 uncultured Bacteroidales bacterium
GTTCAGACGTGTGCTCTTCCGATCTAAATTGCCACAGATTCACAGATTTCTTTTTATGATGACGCAGATTTTTTTTGATACCACAGATTTCTTTTTTTTGATGCCACAGATTCTCAGATTATTTAAATTTGCCACAGATTCACAGATTTCTTTTTATAATATCACAGATTTCTTTTTTTTGATGCCACAGATTCACTGATTTCTTTTTATGATACCACAGATTATAATAATCCCATTATTTGAAATCTGTGAATCTGTGGCGTTATATTTCTTAATCTGTGAATCTGTGGCATTTCTAATCTGTGAATCTGTGGCGTTATATTTTTTCATCTTAATCTGCGAATCTGTGGCTATCATTATTTGTGAATCTGTGGTATTATCTTAAAAAACAACTCGTTTTGTGACCAATGATTTTTCTCCAAAGTTAATTATTAATCCAAGCTTACAATCTGACAATGCCAGATAGTTTATTACATAACTATAGTGTTCTTCAACTATGTTTTTCTGTGCTTTCACTTCTAAAATAATACTATCGTAAATCACAAAATCAGCAAAGTAATGATGAGGTAGTATGATTCCTTTATAGTTTACTTCATATTTCTTTTCACGTTCATACGTAACATTATTTTGTTTGAATTCATATTCTAAAGCATCTTTATAAACCACTTCCAGCAAGCCTCTACCCAGAACCCGATGTACTTCCATGCAAATCCCAATAATTTCGTAGCTTTCTTCTTGCAGAGGATAATCCTGTTCAGAGTAAATCATTTTTCCGTTTCAATTAATTGTTACTATTTTATCTTATAATCTGTGTCTATCAAAAGAAATCTGTGAATCTGTGGCATTATCTAATAATCTGTGTCCATCTAAAGAAATCTGTGAACCTACCTGCCGGCAGGCAGGTCTGTGGCATCTTAAAAGAATCTGTGGCATCAAAAAAAAGAAATCTGTGAATCTGTCGCATCATTTCATATCTGTGAATTAGTGGCATCTTACCATCATTTTAATCTACGGCAATCCTCCTTATTTAAGTTCTTGTTCCGTTTGACTGATGATGGCAACGGCATCGTTGTAAATAGATTCCATGGTTACATTGGCTTCGGCAGGGGCAAACCTCGCGAATTCGCAGTTGTTTAGTATTTCGATAAACTTGTTGCGTATATTTTCAGAGATGTTCTTTTCTGCCAAAGTGGTATGCGCCGAATCGAGCGATAGATTGGCCAGTGGGATAGAAAACTTATCGCTGATATAGCCCCACAAGGCTCTGGAAAGTTCGACATAGAAATTGTTTTTATCGGCAGCTTTCATAAAAATATTTGCCTGTTTCAATCGCTTCAACGCAATTTTGGTTGCCCGTTTGTGTTTCAGCATCACGGTATTGCTATGCAGTTTTATGCGTCGGCGCATCAACACAATAAACAGTATAAACAGAACAATGGGCAGCACTAACAGTATAAAATATCCAATGGATGCAAAAAAGAACCGGCCTTTGGGAAACACTGCAAAAGCATTGTTGTCGATAAACTTAATGTCGCTGCTGATATATTTGATGTCTTCTTTATTGCTTCCGCCCGAAACCACTGCCTGAGTGCCATCGCCTTTGCCAACTTTAATATCAATTTCGCCTGAAGTGAGGGTTACATACGACCTCTTGTTTTTATCATAATAACTTAAGGTAACAGGTTTCAGTTTGAAATTGCCCGGAGTGCGCGGAATAATCAGATAATTGAATGTTTTTGAACCCGACACTTCGTTATTGGCAGTAGAAATGTTTTCGTGAATCTGAGGATCATACACTTCAAAATCGGGAGGAAACTCTATATTCATTTTATCCAGCAGATTGAGGTTTCCTTTTCCGTTAACGGTAAAAGTAAGATTGATGGCTTCGTTGGCTTTCACTTCCTTTTTGTCCACCTTGGTTTCCATACTGAGCGAACCCACAAAACCACTGAAATCGTCGGGTTTATCTTTGCCAGGCAACTCATCAACACTTACACTTAATCCATTTGATTTGATGCTCTTTTTCACCTCCTGATATCCCATAGAGAATTGATTCTGAAAGAAAGGATCGTTAAAGAAAGGGTCGTTGAAAAAACTTCCGAAAGGATTATTGGCTTTAGATTTCACCTGAATCTGAGCAATACAATCCACTTCCAGAGGTTCTATACTCAGTTTTCCTGATTTTTGAGGAAACAAAGCCACTTTTCGCAATTCGGCCACCACATATTTCTGTCCATTTACGGTTTCATTCGATTGTTTGGTTTTATCATCCAGTTTCACCAAATCCGTCGACCAGAAGCCCGAAAACGAAGGAAGTTTTTTAATGACGATTTGCGAAAGAGCCACCTTGGTATAAATCTTATAAGTAACCGTAACCTGCTCGCCTTGCAACACATTGGTTTTATCAACAAAAGCTTTTACAAACAAATCGCCCCCTGCCACATCTCCTTTTTGAGGCCGCTGATTGTTCTGTGCCTGGTTTTGAGTTTGTTTTGCAGCATTGCCTCCGGTATTAGATACATCAATGGTTACCGTGTTCGACGAAATCCATTGTCCTTTCACCTTCACTTTGGCAGCATCTATGGTTATTTTTCCTGTTTTAGCGGGAACCAGTGTATATATCCAGCTTTCGCTTCCATTGCCGCTTTGCACCACCTGACCGTTAATAATCATGGTCATTCCACCACCGGAGGTACGCGAAGAACCCACCACCGAAAAGCCCGTAAAAGAAGGCTGCTGAAAAGCCTCACTGCTTCCGCCCGACAGAGAATAAGTAACCTGAACAGAATTGTTCAAACCCATACTGGTTGCACCTGCCGTTGCTGTTAGTTTTTGCGACCAGGCAGAAAACGGACTAGCCGTTAATAAAGCCAAAATAAACAAAACGATATGTGGAAATCTCTTCATCATACTTTCAGTTGTGATTTTATGGTCAATTTTCTATGGTTAAAATCCAATAATTATCAATTATTAATTATTCATTATTAATTATCTTCCTACCAGTCTTTCTCAATATTATTACTTCCGTTGTTTTGCTCTTGTTTTTTTTGTTTTTCACGGAGATTTTTTTCTTTGTTTTGCAATGCATTCAACATGCGTTCGGCATCTTCTTTTGATATCTGACTTTGTTTTTGCTGCTGACCTTTATCTTGTTTTTGCTGATCTTGTTTCTGTTGTTCCTGTTTCTGTTGATCCTGCTTTTGCTGCTGTTGTTGTTGTTGCTGTTGCTGCTGCTGAATCATTTTCTTTTTAGCGTATTCAAGATTATATTTAGTATCCAGATCGTCGGGTTTCTGTTTCAGCGCATTTTTATAGGCATCAATACTTTCCTGATATTTTTTCTGTTGCAGCATACAATTGCCCAGATTATGGTAAGCTTGCGAAGCCATGCTTTTTGATACGTCTGCTTCGGTTAACTGCTGAAATATTTTAGCTGCCTCATCATATTTTTGTTGTTTATACAAAGCATCCCCCAGATTGAACAGGGCTTTGTTGTAGTTATTTTCTTGCTCCAGCGATTTTCTATAACAGATTTCGGCTGTTTTATAATCGCCTTTTTCGTAAACACTGTTTCCTGCTCTTAATTCTTTCACTGCCTGTTGTGCAAGAGCAGAACTTAGGTTGAAACAAAAAGAAAGAATCAGTAAAACTGATAATTTAACCGTCGTGGTTCGAAATATATTTTTACTCATTTCCGTAAGGTTATTTTAATATTCGTTTTTTTCCAAAGAAGTCAAGATTACGTGTAAACTTTGTTTTTCTTTCGAAGATAAAAAATTCAAGAATCAACAAAAATAATGCAATTCCTATACAATAAGGATAAGTATTGGTGTATTCGGAATACACTTTTGCTTCGTACTCTTTCTTTTCCAGGCCATTGATTTCTTTAAAAATGGTGTTCAAGCCTGCATCATTTGTCGAAGCTCTCACATAAGTTCCTCTTCCGGCAGCAGCCAGTTGTTTCAATTGGTTTTCGTCCAGTTTTGTAACAATAGTGTTGCCATCCTTATCTTTTTTATATTCCTGACTACCGCCTTTCATGCCCACAGGAATCGGACCTCCATATTCAGAACCCATACCAATGGTATGAACAATTAAACCTTGTTTAACCGCATTCTGCACTGCAGGTAAGGCTTCGTCTTCATGATTTTCACCATCAGTTATCAGAATGATGGATTTTTTATTCTTACTGTTTTTATCAAAAGAAGAAGCCGCCAGATCGATAGCAGCACCAATAGACGTTCCCTGTGCGGAAATCATTTCAGGATTGGCATTCACGGTTAATGATTTGGCAGTAGCATAATCAGTGGTTATGGGCAACAACACCTGAGCTTTTCCTGCAAAAACAATAATGCCAATCTGGTCTTCATCAAATTTATCAATCAGTTTCTCTATGGCCATTTGCGCACGTTCCAGCCTGCTGGGCTTTATATCCTGAGCAAGCATACTGTTTGATACATCCAATGCAATAATAATATCAACTCCTTTGCGCTTGGTTTTATCCAGCTTGGACCCGATTTTCATATTCACCACTGCAAATACTACAAACATAAAAGATAAACACAGCAGAACAAATTTCATGATGTTTCTGCCATTCGAAAAATCGACAATCAGTTGCTGAACAATGTCGAAATTGCCAAAGGTTTCAATAGCCTTTTTTCTGCTTTTCAACATCCATAAAAATACCAGAACGAATAAAGGTATTCCTGCCAGTCCGCTTAAAAATATCAAATGATCAAACTTAACCATAGCTGTCTGTTTTTAAGGTATTTTTTTGAAAACGGTATAACGTAATAATATCTCAAACAACAACAATCCGGCTGCAATCAATACAAAAATAAAGTACTCATCGTGTCGGTTGTTGAATTTGGTAACATCAATTTTCGATTTCTCGAGCTTATCAATCTGCTTGTAGATTTCTTCCAGCTTTTGTTTGTTGGTTGCACGAAAATACTGTCCACCGGATGTTTCAGCCACCTGTTTTAACAGAGCTTCATCTATCTGAACATCCACACTCTGATATTGAACTCCAAAAGGTGTCTGGAACGGATAAGGAGCTTTCCCGATGGTTCCAACCCCAATGGTATAAACCCTGATACCAAATTTCTTTGCAATTTCAGCAGCCGTCAATGGGTCGAGAGAACCGGTATTGTTCACCCCATCGGTAAGCAAAATAACCACTTTGCTGATGGCTTTACTCTTTTTAATATGAGCCAGACAAAGTCCGAGACCATCACCAATGGCTGTTCCATCGGTAATCATTCCGCTTTTTACTTCAGAGAAAAATGATTTCAAAACTTTATGATCGACCGTTAAGGGACATTGCATAAAAGCTTCCGCACTAAAAATCACCAATCCGATACGGTCGTTGGGTCTGCCATCAATAAATTGCATGGCCACATCTTTAGCTGCCTCAATTCTGTTTGGTTTGAAATCTTCTGAAAGCATACTGCCCGAAATATCCAAAGCCATTAAAATATCAATGCCTTCAACGGTAATATCACTTTTATCAAAACTCTTTTGTGGCTGAGCCAGAATAAAGATAGCCAGACCAACAATAAGAACCCTGATGATAAAAGGTACATGCATCAAACGTTGTCTTATAGTAGGACGCACTTTTTCCATGCCCTTTATATCCGAATATCCTATGGAAGTGGTAGTAGCATTTCTTTTAAGAATATACCATACAACCATCCCCGGAATAAATACCAGCAACAACAGAAACCAGGGCTGTGCCAATGTGATAAATAAAATAGTTAGCAGCATATTCTATTCGGTTTTAGTTTCAAAAGTAGGTTCCGTATCCGATGCTTCTTCTTCTTTAACATCACTTTTCGCAGGAATTGTTTTTTCAACAAAGTCGAACGATTGATTTAAACTGTGGTCGTGCTCGTCAGGCAATGGACTCTATTTGGCGCATTTAACCATATCGGCAAGCGTAAGCATTTCTGCCAGCTGTGTTATCGGTTCAGGCTGGTTTGTTTTAGATTTTAAAGCCGTAATGATTTCATAAGTAGTCATTTGGAGGGCACTGGCGTCGAACCGTGCTTCCATATACTCCCTTCCGATATCAG
>CAYYQJ010000192.1:0-6063 GCA_964473775.1 uncultured Bacteroidales bacterium
CGACGCTCTTCCGATCTGCCACGACAGTGGCGATTGAATTGGCTGCATCGTGAAAGCCATTGACGAAATCGAAGGCAAAAGCCAAAACGATGATAATGATGAGAAGGGTTAAATCCATGTGGTTATTGTGTTGATTGGTTGATTAAGTTTATTAAGGGAATTAAGTTGATTGAGTTGATTGGGTTTAATAAGGGAATTAAGTCTATTAAGTTATTCCCTATTCCTTATTATTATCCTGCTTTTACAATGATACTTTTGATAACATCGCTCACATCTTCGGCTTTGTCGGTAGCTTTTTCGAGTGAGTTGAGCATGTCTTTAATTTTAATGAGTTCGATGGCGTCTTTTTCTGTTTCGAAAAGTTCGGAGAGTGCGGCATGAAACACATCGTCGGCCTGGTTTTCGATTTCGTTGATACGAATACAGGATTCCATTATTTTCTTAGGGTTCTTGAGATTTTTTAGTTCAAGAATGGCAACTTTAATTTCGCGAGCAGCCATTACAATCAGTTCGCTCATTTCAAGAAAATAAACAGGCTCTGTTTTGGGTGGATGGTTGCGCATTTTCTGACAGAAACCATTAATCATATCCATCACATCGTCTAAAGAACCATTGAGTTTGTCGATATCTTCGCGGTCGAAAGGGGTGATGAAGGTTTTATTGAGTTCATTATAAAGTTTGTGAGTAATATCGTCGCCAATTCTTTCGTGATCTTTGATGGCAATGATTATTTTTTCTTTTTCTGCTGCATCTTTTACGAGGAAAAATTTATTCAACAACAACGCACCTTTCACCAAATTTTCTGCTGATTCTTCAAATAAGGGATAAAATTTTTTTTCTTTTGGTTTAATGAATCCTAAGACTCCTGAAATACTCATACGATAATCTTTATTTTAATTTTTTTGCAAAAGTAATGTACAATACATTTATAAGACTCTTTTTATTGTTACCCTTACTTTAAGTTTGTGTTAAGTTAATATTAAGTCGGCTTCATGTTGCTGAAACCATTTGATTTAGGATGAAAATAAGGGATAATAGATTCGAAAGACTGGTATTGAAAAAGGGCAATTAAGTTGGATGTAAATGTAAGAATATAAGTGATGTTAGCCAGCCAAAAGCCGTTAAATTTAAATAAGTCAATATTACTTAGCTGAAATGCTGTATAATGCACTCATCAAAGCGTGACAGGAGATTTGAATTTAAAATAATTAATACAAACTTAATGTTGACTTAATGTTCACTTAATGTTGGAGTAGTTATTTTGCACTCAGAAAAAACAAAGCAAATTATGAAAAAATCAATCTTATCAATTCTGGCAATTTCCATTTTATTAATGGTATCAACAATCACTTTTGGTTCAAATAATAATCCTGACGAGCCACAAAAAAAGGCAACAGTAAGCGGAAAAGTTATTGATAAATTAACGGGCGAAAGTCTGGCAGGTGTCCAGGTAACCATAAAAGGTTCGGATTTAAAAGTATATTCTGATCTGGATGGAAACTTTACATTCAACAGTGTTGATCCGGGAAGTTACACACTGGAAATAAATTATATCTCTTACTCTACAAACGAAATTCAAAACATCAGTTGTACTGCAGGTAAAAATCTCCCAATAAGTATTGAGATTAAGCCTAACTAATATTTACTACTATCACTTTTGACAAAGTGTAATGCTTAATATTTCCATTTCGCATTACACTTTGTTTTTTTTAAGCAAATTAACGAATAAAGAATGAAAAAAGTATTGACAGCATTATTAATTCTACTGGCCTTTTATGCAAAATCGCAAGAGATTGTACTTAAGGATGGTTTGTACTATAATGTAGGTAATTTATACACCGGAAGTTATAAAGAGTTTTATGATAACGACACATTAAAATTAAAGATGTCGTTGGTAAAAGGAAAAATAGATGGCGAGTGCATAAGCTATTATGAAAACGGTGGTAAAAAAGAATTGAAATGTTATAAAAACGGACTTAAAGACAGCACATGGTATAACTGGAATGAGAATGGAGTGAAAACTGCTGAAGCCAGATATAAAGAAGATTTGAAGGATGGGAAATGGTATATTTGGGACGACAAGGGAGCAAAGCTATATGAAATGCAGTATAAAGAGGGATTGAAAAGCGGAACATGGTATATGTGGGATGCTGATGGCAAACTTATCATGGAAAAAACCTATTGATGCTTAACAGTAAAATTATTATAACAAAAACAATTTTGAAATTAAATTCAAAATGAACAAGAATATAAAACTTATAAAAAGATTGATAACGGTTTATGTCTTTCTTTTTTTTGGCATAACCAGCGTTTTCGCACAAAACGAGAGTATCACCGGAACCATCATCGATAAAAAAACAAAAGAAACCATTGTAGGCGCTTCGGTAGTTATTCAAGGAACAACCATAGGCGCAGGCTCTGACCTTAACGGGACATACAAGATTAATTCTGTAAAACCTGGAACTTATTCGTTGGTAGTTTCTTTTATCTCGTATAAGAAGCAAGTTGTAGATAATGTGAAAGTAGTAAAAGGCAAACCTACGGAAATCAATTTTGAACTCGAAGAAGATATTACCAATATTGCGGGAGTTACCATCACAGCAAAAAAGACTACGGATACAGAAATATCGATGATGACGACAATCAAATCGAGCGAACTTACGGTTTCGGGTATATCAAGTCAGCAAATTTCGAAATCACAGGACAGAGATGCTTCTGAGGTGATAAAAAGAGTTCCAGGAATTACTATAATCGATAATCGCTTTGTAGTGGTGAGGGGTTTAAGCGAACGTTATAATGTGGTTTGGCTCAACAATGCCTCAACTCCCAGTTCGGAATCGGATGTAAAAGCTTTTTCATTTGATGTTATTCCCAGTGGCTTAATAGACCGTATGATGATTTATAAAACACCCGGACCTGAATTGCCGGGGGATTTTGCAGGCGGTGCTATCAAAATATTTACCAAAGACGTTCCTGAAAACAATAATATTAACATCGCTTACAGCGCTTCTGTAAATGGGATTACGACCTTTAAAGATTTTTATAGTCCTCCTATAAAAGGCAAATATGATTGGTTGGGCTACGACGATGGAAGCCGTTCGTTGCCAAAAGGTTTTCCTGACAATATCGTTGGATTTCAAAACACCGCCGATGGAAAAGCACAGTTGGTAGAACTAAGTAAATCATTAAACAATAAATGGAATCCTGTAAAAGGAAAAGCGGGGATTGATCAAAGGTTTTCGTTTGGTTTGGGTGGTACCATTAAAGTGGGGAAGGCTAAATTAAGCAATATTACCGCCATAAACTATAGTAACACCAATGCCTACAATGATATTTTCAGGGCGTATTATCTGGAATATGATACCATAAACGACCGCGCTGACACTTCGTGGTATTATCATGATAAGCAATATACACAAACGGTAAAGATGGGTGGACTGTGCAATTTTGCTCTTGTTTTTGGCAAAAACCAAAAATTAGAGTTTCGTAATTTTTATAATCATGTTGGGCAATCAAAAGCTACCCTACGCGATGGTAATGATTTGGACAATCTGGCTTCGTTTATTCAGGCATACCAATATAGTTATATGGACAGAAGCACTTATTCAGGTCAGCTCGGAGGAACCCATCCTATTAATGCAAGAATGAATTTAGACTGGACCCTTGGTTATTCTTTGGCTAACAAAAATGACCCCGATACCAAAAGAATAACTTCGGTTTTATATAAAGATGATCCTGAATTTCCATACTACAATAAATATTATGTGCTGCTATCAAACTTCCCAGATCCACGTCTGGCAGGTAAGGTAACTTCTAAACTGAATGAGAATATCATTAATGGTAGTGTCAACTTCGATTATAAGATTAAAATAAAAAACTTCGAACCGACATTGAAAGCAGGGTTCTATTATGAGAAGAAACAACGAACCTTCAGTTCCCGTTTGTTGGGTTATGTGATGGCTACAGGAGCAAGCTGGCAACTATCGTTTATGCCCATCGACAGCATTTTTTCTGACAATCATATTAATGCCGCAAAGGGTGTTTATATTGAAGAAAAAACAAATCCTTCTGATTCTTACGATGCATCTAATGTTCTATACGCAGGTTTTATCGCTTTCAACATTCCGGTTACTAAAAAATTCAACATCTATACAGGTGTTAGAATAGAAAATAATCAACAAATACTTAATAGCTTTTCGAGCGATTATAGCTTGAGACCTGTGAAGGTTGATAAGAAAAAAACCAATTTCTTTCCCTCGATAAATTTGTCGTATAATTTTACAGACAAAGCATTGATAAGAGCTGCTTATGGATTAACCATCAATCGTCCCGAATTCCGCGAAATTGCTCCTTATGCATTCTACGATTTTGAAATGGCGGCAACCATTATCGGAAACGATACATTGAAAGATGCCCTTATACATAACGTGGATGTAAGATTTGAATATTATCCATCTCCTAACGAAACCTTTACTGTAGGCGGATTTTATAAAAGATTTGTAAACCCCATAGAATCGATTATTATTCCTGCAGGTAGCGATTTGAACTATTCTTTTGCTAATGCCGAATCGGCAAATAGTTTAGGAGTAGAACTTGAATTCAGAAAATCGTTTTTGTTCTTAAAAAATAATAAGACTTTCAAATTTCTGAAAGACTTCAGTTTGATTTTAAACGGAGCCTATATTTACAGCAGAGTGTTTTTCAATAAAGAACAATCTTTGTCGAACAAAAGCAAACGCCCAATGCAGGGTCAGTCACCATATATTATTAATGCAGGCTTGCAATATCAGAACGACAAAATTGGTCTGCAACTGAATGTGCTTTATAATGTAATAGGTAAACGTATAGTTTTTGTAGGCGATGTTAGTACGCCTGATATTTATGAAATGCCTCACAATCTTCTTGATTTCACCTTTTCTCAGCATATTTATAAATTCATATCTATAAAAGGCGGTGTGCAGGATATTCTGAATCAGGAAATCCAATTGAAACAGTTTATCAATTATACAAAAGATTCAAATGGCGACGGGACTAACGATACCACTATTAAAAGATCGCAGAATACCATGAGTTACAAAAAAGGTCCTTACTATACTTTAGGGATTACATTGAAATTCTGATATAAATTCCTTTTTAATTTAAAGGGTTGTCTTCTCTGATAATTTCAGAGCAGACAATCCTTTTTTTATTTTAATCTATTTCAATATCCTAATATTCACAAGCTATCTTTACAATTATTTAATATAAAGGTAACGCAGGCTTAATACCAATGATGCGCCAAAGCTCTTACTTTGCATTAAATTAATTTACAAAAATGAAAATGAAAAAACTTTACTTTTTAATCGCAATCGCACTGGTGAGTTTTGGTGCAAAACTGTCTGCTCAGACAACAATTATTAAAGATTCTATTGCAACTTCCCAAACATGGACCAACGACCACATTTACCTTATACAAGGGTTTGTTTATGTTGTAAATGGTGCTACATTGACCATTGAACCCGGAACCATTATAATGGGAGACCAAACTTTTACAGGTTCTTCACTGATAGTAGAAAGAGGTGGAAAAATCTATGCTATTGGAACTCCATCACAACCTATAGTTTTCACATCTGATATGCCTGCCGGTTCAAGAACCAGAGGCGACTGGGGTGGACTTGTTCTTTGTGGTAAAGCACCAATTAATGCTGCCGGAGGTCAATCACAAATTGAAGGCGGTCCCCGTTCTTATTATGGTGGCACCGATGCTGCAGATAATTCAGGAACTATACAATATGTACGTATAGAATTTGCCGGATATCCTTTTCAGGTGAATAAAGAAATCAACGGTATGACTTTTGGCGGAGTAGGTAGTGGAACTACTATTGATCATATTCAGGTTAGCTATGCCAACGACGATTCATTTGAATGGTTTGGTGGTGCTGTTAATTGTAAATATCTGATAGCATTCAGAGGCCTGGATGACGAATTTGATACCGATTATGGTTATGTAGGAAAACAACAGTTTTGCAAGATCGGAAGAGCGTCGTGTAGGGAAAAGTGTTCAGAGCCGTGTAGAGATCGGGG
>CAYYQJ010000193.1:0-4299 GCA_964473775.1 uncultured Bacteroidales bacterium
ACACGGCTCTGAACACTCTTTCCCTACACGACGCTCTTCCGATCTCATAGTTTTGAGCTTCGTTGATGATAATAGTATTTACATTCGGAATATCCAGCCCCGATTCAATGATAGTAGTCGAAACCAAAACATCATATTGCGCATCAATAAAATCAAGCATAATTTTTTCCAATGCATGCCCTTCCATTTGTCCATGACCTATCGCAACTCTGGTTCCCGGGCAAAGCTTCATTATCAGTTCAGCAATTTCATGAATATTATTGATACGATTATGCACAAAAAACACCTGTCCCCCTCTCGAAAGTTCGTACATAATCGACTCCCTGATGCTGGCCTCATTAAACACATTAAACTCCGTATGTATAGGATACCTATTGGGTGGCGGAGTGGCAATTACCGACAAATCTCTTGCCCCCATCAACGAAAACTGAAGGGTTCTTGGTATAGGTGTCGCTGTCAGTGTAAGCGTATCCACATTCACTTTCAGTTGCCTTAGTTTCTCCTTTGTTCCCACACCAAACTTTTGCTCTTCATCTATCACAAGCAATCCCAGATTCTTATATACCACATCTTTGCTTATCAGCCTGTGTGTACCTATCAGAATATCTATTTTGCCCGACTTCAACTGCGCCAAAATTTCTTTTGATTCTTTTGATGTTCTGAAACGGTTAATATATTCAACCTTACACGGAAATTCCGATAATCTATCGCTAAACGTCTTATAATGCTGCCATGCCAAAATAGTGGTAGGCACCAACACCGCCACTTGTTTGCTATCGCAAACCGATTTAAAAGCAGCCCTCACAGCCACTTCAGTCTTTCCAAAACCCACATCCCCGCAAATCAATCTATCCATAGGAAACTCAGCCTCCATATCCTTTTTCACATCAGCCGTAGCCTTAATCTGATCGGGGGTATCCTGATAAATAAACGAAGCCTCCAGTTCATGCTGCAAATAACTGTCGGGCGCAAAGGCATAACCCTTACTCACCCTACGTTCAGCATAGAGTTTGATAAGCTCAGTAGCAATATCTTTAACCTGCTTTTTGGTCTTAGCCTTCAGCGTACTCCATGCCGTCGAACCCAATCGGTTCAGTGTTGGCGGCGTACCATCTTTGCCCACATATTTCGAAATCCGGTGCAACGAATGAATGCTTACGTACAGCAAATCATTATTTTCATAAACCAGCCTTATCGCCTCCTGAAACTTTCCGTTCACCTCAATCTTCTCCAAACCGGCATATTTCCCCACACCATGATCAATATGAGTAATAAAATCACCGGGAGTCAAATTATAAATCTCCTTCAGCGTTACAGCCTCACGTGTACTATAATTCTCTCTCAGCTTAAACCTGTGATACCTGTCAAATATCTGATGATCCGTAAAACAACAAACCTTCATATTCCCGTCCACAAAACCCTCATGCAGCGACGCATTCACCAAATCATAATTCAGCTTCACATCGCCCTTGCGCGATTTCAGTATATCCTCAATGATACTATTGATACGCTCTGTCTGACTCTTTGAATCCGAAAAAATATAATTACTATAACCCTGACTTTGATAATCCCTAAGCTGGTCAATCAACAAATCAAAATTCTTATTAAACGATGGCTGCGCCGAAGTGTTATAATCAAAAGTTTCTGTAGCCTTAAAAAACAAATGCGTCCCAAACTCCACCAACGAAAACTTCAACATCCCCTTCTTCAAAGTTTCACCATCTGCAAACAACTCATGAGCCTCCGGATTAATTCCCTTATCATTCGAATAAGCCAGAAATTCCTCTGCCTTTTTATACAACAAATCTATCAACTCAAAAGTTAAAGTTGCATCCTCAAACCAAACCAACATATCTTTTGGCAAATAATCCGTAATGGCAATCTTCTTCTTAAACAGCTCATTATTTCCCGAATCAGGTACAATCTTCACATGATTTATAATTTCCACTGATAACTGAGTGGCAGGCTCAAAAGTCCTGATCGACTCCACTTCATCTCCAAACAACTCAATTCTATAAGGGTTTTCATTCGAATAAGAATACACGTCAATAATCCCCCCACGCACCGCAAACTGCCCGGGCTCTACCACAAAATCCACTCTCTCGAATCCAAACTCAAACAACATCTCGGTAATAAAATCTACCGAAAGTTTCTCGCCCACTCTGATGCGCAATGTATTTTTCTCAAAAAAACTCTCCCCTATCACCCTCTCCAGCAGCGCATCAGGATAAGTAACCACCACCAGTTTTTTGGTTTTCTTCTGCAACTGATTCAGGGTTTCTGTCCTGAGCAATACAGCCGTACTATCAATCTTCTCAAAATTCTTAGCATGTTTATACGACGAAGGAAAAAACAAAACCTTCTTCTTCCTGAACTTCACATCCTGTTCACCCAAAATACTCTCAATATCATTCAGCAAATATGCCGCCGATTCTTTATCAGGCATCACCACCATCTGACATTTTTCCATTCTCTCAAAAACTGCCGCCACTGCAAAAGCCTTCACCGAGCCGCATAAACCCTTCAAATGCAATTTATGAACAGTTGGCTCTAAACACAAATCAGCCATCTGTTCAAAAACTCCACACTTTATATATCCTGCTCCCAGGCCCACTAAACTCACTGCTTTCTTTTTTTGCAAAGGTAAAAAGAAACGCGGAAATAGCAATGAAGATGGAGGAAGGGAGGAGGGGCTATTTTATAGGGAATAGTTTGGGAAAGGCTTGAAAAAAAGACTGACAATTCGACAGAAAAACTGACATAGTATCCGATTTACTGACATAGTATCCGATTTTTTGTCAAAATGTCTGTTTTATACTTTAGATGACACGTATTTTACATTAGAGAACACGTATTTTAGTTCGAGGTACTCGTATTAGACATTAAAGAACACGTATTTTAGTTTAGGTATAACGTATTGAATATTGAGAGGAACGTATTTTAGTTTAGAGGTTACGTATTAAAGATTAGAGTACACGTATTTAACATTGAGGAAGACGTATTTTAGGTTAGAGAACACGTATTGAAGATTGACGAACACGTAATGGAAATTAGGGATTAAGTTGATTAGGTTGATTAAGGCGAATAGGTTTATTGAGGTTACGATGTTTGTAATGATTGTAAAGTTATTGTGGTAATGGAGAAATTGGGTTTGATATGAAGGGCAACCTTAGTAGAAAGGTAAATTGAGAGAGTAATAACCTTATTAGCTTATTATTTGTGGAATAAGGTTAAGGATAGAGGATGTGATTTTTTCTACTAAGGTTTAAATGTCTGATATTATACGTAGTACGGCTTTGAGACGTGATGTGATTTTTTGGAATTTGGACGCTGATGACGCTGATTGGTATAATTTGATATGATTTTGGAAAGGCGGAGCCTTTCAGGATAGAAGGACAGAGGTTGGAACCTCTGTCCAACAGAGGTATTTTTGGCAAATTCGGGTGGAAAAACCGGATTTTTGGGGATGATTTTGGTTTTTTTGGCATCCATATTTACCGTATCTTTTATTTCTTATTCATTGCTATAATGGATGTTATAAGAGATATATCAAGCTTTGTGGAAGGCAAAAAACACCTAAACATAGCTCTTTTTGATTTTTTAAAGACTCCCGATGACTTTATGCTCGCTCCATATAACTTTAAAGAAGCTCCCGGTGACTCTAGAGAGGCTCTTGATCACTTTAGAGAGGGTGATGTTTACGTCAATGTGGCTCTCGATTACTTGATAAGTGCTCACAATTACTTTAAAGCGGCTCTCAATCGCTTTATAGCGGGTGATGGTGACTTTAGAAGAGCTCACAATTGTTTGAACGAAGATGACAATTACTTTTACGGAAATGACAACGTTTTGAACGGAAATGGCAACTTTTTGAACGCAGAATGTAATTTTTACAGGCTTTTTAATTTGAATTTTGACCTAGCCGATTTTGTTTTTAAGCGATTTGAAAATGATTTTTGGAGGTTTGATTTTTACAATTACAAATATGATTTTGATAAGAACGGGACAGGTTAAATGATTTTTATGATTTAAAAAAGGCAGAGCCTTTAAGGATAGGACGACGGCGGTTGGAACTGCCTCCGAACGTTGAGCTAATAAACAATATAGTAGTCTGAGGCCAATGGTGAAAGTCTGAACCGGGATTAAACAGATTAATGGATTACACAGATAGGAAAATTGTGTGAACCGCTCCCGACATTTCATGTACGGGACAGGTGATGGAATTGATCCAGACATTGCATGTGCGGGACAGGTTAAATGATTTTTATGATTTAAAAAAGGCAGAGCCTTTAAGGATAG
>CAYYQJ010000193.1:4399-6055 GCA_964473775.1 uncultured Bacteroidales bacterium
GACGACGGCGGTGGAACTGCCGCCGAACGTTGAGCTAGTAATCATTATACTTGCATAACGCCAACTGGGTGCTAAATAACCGTAGCTCGGCTTTGAGCCGTACTATGGATTTATATAGAAATTATACTCATCAGAGACCAACAGGGATTTGATGCGAAAAGTTAATGAAATATTTTTTTTATTAAATTACTAATTGTATAAAAATGTTTATTTTTACACTCGAAATTTTATAAACCAATTTAATTGAAAATTTACTTGTACCCAATCACAAGTTCATAATTGGGGGCGATAGCCGAAAAGCCTAATGAGTAGGAAATTAAAAACTTAGTATTATGAAAAAGATTTATTTACCTATTTTTATCATTGTTATTATCTTATTGGCGAACCTGCAAAAAATAAATGCCCAAAATTGGGAACCTCTTGGTCCTACTGAATTTAATCAGGTTTCCTTTGTGGAAGCAGAATATGGTTCCATTGCCATAAGTGCTGGTGGAACCCTTTATGTGGTCTTTAAAGATTGGGCATATAGTCATAAAGCCACTGTAAGAAAATATAATGGCAGCAGTTGGGAAGCAGTTGGCATGGCAGGTTTTTCAGCAGGCACTGCTAGTTACACTTCTATTGCTATTGATGCAAGTGGCGCTCCTTATGTGGTATATCAGGATGTTGGTAACAGTTCTAAAACTACGGTTATGAAATATAATGGCACTACATGGGTAACAGTAGGTACTGCCGGATTTTCATCTGGCACAGCAACTTATACCACAATTGCTATAGATGCAAATGGAACACCTTATGTAGCTTATAAGGATGCTGGAAACAGTTCTAAAATCACAGTTATGAAATTTGATGGCACAAATTGGGTAACGGTTGGAACAGCAGGGTTTTCGTCAGGTACTGCTAATTATACTTCTATTGCTATAAGTTTAAATGGCGCCCCTTATGTAGTTTATCAGGATGTTTCAAAAGCAACAGTTAAGAAATTTAATGGAAGCACATGGGAAACTGTAGGAATCGCCGCTTTTTCGGCAGGGGCAGCTAAATTTACTTCAATTGCTATTGATCCAAATGGAATACCTTATGTGGTTTATCAGGATGGAGGAAACAGCAGTAAAGCCACAGTTATGAAATTTAACGGTACAAATTGGATAGCAGTAGGCTCTGCGGGTTTTTCTTCAGGTTCATGTGGTTATACCTCTATTGTGTGTGACGGGAGTGGTACTCCTTATGTGACTTATTATGATTCAGGAGCCATAGTAATGAAATTTAACGGAACAAATTGGATTCAGATTGGCTCGACTGGTGGTTCTGGATATAGTAGCACTTCTTACACTGGAATTGCCATAAATGCAAGCGGCACACCCTATGTTGTATATCAGGCTAATGCATTCGACAGTTGGAGAGCTGTAGTTATCAAATATAATGGAAGCGCTCTGGAGACAGTGGGCAATAAAGGTATTTCAACAGGCACAGCTAATTACGTTTCCACCGCTTTAGATGCAAATGGTACTTTATACATGGTATATTCAGATATTAGTCAAACCCCAAACACAAAAGCTACAGTAATGAAATATAACGGAAGTGCATGGGTGGTGGTAGGAAATGCAGAGATCGGAAGAGCGTCGTGTAGGGAAAGAGTGTTCAGAGCCGTATAGA
>CAYYQJ010000194.1:0-6040 GCA_964473775.1 uncultured Bacteroidales bacterium
GATTACAGAACAAAAACACGAGGAACTGATGAATAGCATCAATCAGTTGACTGTGATAGATAAACTTCTTATTTCGCTGTCGATAGAAAAAATAAGTACTCGCGAAATGTCGGATATTATCGGTATCACTGAACCCAATGTACGTACCAAACTTCACCGGATTAGGGAAGAACTGCGACAAAAAATGAAAGGAGGCAATTTTGAATCAAAATAATGAAATCATGAACGGAAATCACTCAATAGATTTGGACAACCTGATAAACCGTACACAAACAGAAGACAACAGAAATAAGAATTTGATGAAGGGAGTTTTTATTCTCTATCTGATATGCACCATATTGTATGCCATACTTCTTCTATTCAACCCTGATCCGGAGCTTACTCTTTTCGACCGTTTGGGTGGATTGTGTTATGTAATGGCATTTCTGATTGGCACCATCTATTTCCGCAGAGAATATCTGATTTATAAAAAACTGGATTATACACTGCCGTTGTTGCAATTGCTTGAAAGAACAGAAAAGCGTTATCGGTTTTTTAGCCGCAAATGGATTCCGGTAATTTTAGTTGTTGTGATGGTTGATTTGGGAATCAGCCTATCGTTTACCGGACAGAACCATCTGTGGATACAAAGTCCTTTACATAAGTTTCTTATCATCCAGTCTGTATATTGGATTATAGTGTTTACTTCAGGATTGGTTGGCTACCTGATATGGAAAAAACGTTCTTATCCTATATGGACAGATGCCAAAACTTTGCTGTCGGAGTTGAAAGACTAAAAAGAAAAAGCCGGTCATGCTGGCTTTTTTCTATTATAATGAATCGGGCACAAGGGCCTTATCGAATTGCCTGATTTCTGGCATAGGAGTTCTGCCAATGTTAAAATCAATCACTTCGCCTTTTTTATGGAATAGGTTTAGCTGTTTGATGTTGCTGGTGTCGATTGATATCTGGGTTTTATTCTCAGAATGAATATTCAAAGTATCGATTCGGGAACTACCCACGCTTAATGACAATGGACCGGAAAGAATCAGTTCTTTTTGGCTGCCATCCATTTCAACATAAAGAATCAGATTTTTGTTTCCCACAGCAGTGATACTGGATAGGGGGCCTGTTTTTATATCGAGGTAATTATAGCTCTTGATATCCCTGCCTACCAAATTCAGGTAAAGCGTGTCGTTTTTAATATAAAATTCGGGTTTTTTTCCATCATTGCTTGATTTTCCAAAACTCAATTCAGGGTGATTGCCTTCTTTAATATTCAGTTGGCAATATCCCTCAACATTGGCAGAAATACTCACATGATGAAATTTTTCCGTAAAGGGTATAGATGTTTTTTCATCATCATGAATCAGATGGAGTTGTTTTGCCCAAACACCTATTAAAGAAGTACTGATCAGGTAAACGAGCATTGCCATACCGGCAAATAATATTGACTTTTTCATAAGGTTTCCTTTTTTATTTGGTTATCAAATTCATTAAACGCTTTGGTAAATTCATCGGAAGTGAATCCAATCATTTGCATACGGGTAAAAATAGCCGGAAGATCCAGTTGAATAAATTCTTCTTTGAGAAACTTTCTGGTACGTTCAACCGATGATGGAGCCACAAAATACCCCATTCCCCTACGCATAGCGATGATTTCTTTTTGCTGAAGTTCGTCAAAAGCTTTCACCACTGTATTTGGATTTACTTCTAGTTGTGCAGCATATTCGCGAACCGAAGGAATGCGTTCATCTTCTGCCCAACGTCCTGCCAGTATTTGTCCGCATATTAAATCGGCAATCTGCAGGTAAATAGCTTTTTGATTATTAAATTCCATATCAATACTCCTTTTCTTTTAACCTGCGATAAGAGGCAATCCATAATAAAACAATCACCACAAAAAGTGCGATTACTGAAATAATACTGGCCATACTTCCATGCTCCCATTTATTTATTCCTCCTGAAAAAGGCAAAATAAAAACTTCAGTGGCACTTCCAAAAGCACTACTACCTGAAAGCGGGAAAAACAATGCGCTTATATTGGTTGTAAGCCAGAAGTAAAGCAAAAAGATGAGAGAGGTAAATAAAAATCCGAATCGCCTGAAAAATATAGACCCTGCGGCAAAAATAGCAGAAACGGTAAGTATGAGTTTTATGTAATGAAAAAAGTTAACAGGATTGCCAAAAATAAACTGAGCACCCTGATTTTTTGTCATCGACGAAAGTGTGAAAGGCTTAAAATAACTATCAATTTTAGGAATAGCACCAATTGCATGATTGTATCCTGAAACCATAAATGCCGAAATAAAGAAGGAGATTGCATAAAAAACTCCGAATATTACAGTAACCTGAAACATCCCATAAAGATATTTCTCAAATCCAGAAGCAGGCAAAGTGGCAAGCATAAATCCACGATCACGGCGGTGAAACTCGCTAAAAACACGACTTGAATACAGAATCATAAAAACAAAAAATGCCAGGAATTCAATAAACATAACAAATGTTTCTTCCTGCACTCCGGTCCTAAGGCCAAAAGCCAGATCGGACATAATCAACAAAAGGGCTATTGCGGGAATAAATAAGGGGACAAAGAAAAACACCCTGTTGGCAGCAAAACGCACTTTTGCGTATTGCAGAAATCTTTTCATATTAAATACTTCACTCATGGCTTTTCGATTTAAAAAGTGTAACTAATTCCGGACTGCTGATGGCTGCATTAAACAAAAGCTCAATATCCAGCAGTGAAGAAATATGTTCGCGTTTTGGCACAATTGCATGAATCATTCCTGCCGCTTCTTCCGAATACAAAGCATCAGAGATTTCATCTCGCGAATTGGCCTTCACAAACGAAATGGTGTTCAGAACATCATCCTGCGAACTGTTCAGTATAAAACGGCTTTGATCGAGAATCAAAATCGGATCTATCATTAGCCCCAAATCGCGTATCTGATGTGTAGAAATTATGATGCTGCGTTCATCGCTTACGGCAGAAGCTATGATACGACGAAACTGACTTTTGGATGGAATATCCAACCCATTGGTAGGTTCGTCCATCAATAATAAGCGGCAATTTGTAGCCAGCGAAAAAGCAATCAATACCTTTTTCTTTTGTCCAAACGACATACGTCTTAGATTTTCGCTTCCATCAATTTCAAACTCTTGTAAATGTTTGGCAAAATCATTTGCCGAAAAGTTTGGATAAAACGGCGAATAAAGGTTTACGAATTCAGTAACCTTCAATAATGGGGCATAAATTTCTTCAGGCAAAAAATACATGTCCGACAGCAAGGAGGGAAGTCTTAAACGACTTTCTTTCCCAAAAACACTACAGTTGCCATGTTTGGGATAAAGCAAACCCGCCATCAGTTTCAGAAGGCTGGTTTTGCCCGCCCCATTCTTTCCCAACAAGCCTATAATGCTGCCGGGAGGCAGTTCCAGGTTTAATCCCTGAAACAGCTTTTGTTTCTTTTTATAAGAAAACTCCAGATCATTTATTTGAATCATACATTAAATTTTAGTGTGCTATTGTACTACCACACTGCAAAAGTAATACTTTTTACAATACTGCGTAAAAAAATCAAATTATTTTTACTGGCGACAGAAATATTAATTCATCATCCCTGACAAAAAAGGACTATCAAAATATATTAATGCAGGCGTTTTATTAAAATCTATACCTAATATAGCCTAACAGGAAAACCATACAGACAAAATTTTTAAAACCGTTTATTGAACATTTTGCTTTTTCTAAAACTGTAGGCACACGAATCATACGACAACTAAAGTTATGATCACTAAAAATATGAAAATATCTACGCCATTGCAAACATCTCTTTCTTCAAAATTGATCAACAGTAACACCCCATAAGTATCATATCTTTTCCTCCATATCAAAATTATTTTGTAACTTTGATTTCTATCTCCTTTTTTAGATACGTTTTTAAATAAATCATTACCTTAGTATAAACCATCAATCGTAATCCATGAAAAAACTTTTTACTATTTTTTGCTTCTTTGTTTTCATTGCTTCTTTTTCGCACAAAACGGCTGCGCAATCCTACACTTTGCAAACTTTAAGCAGTGCTTATCAAAACCTCAGCTCCCCTATTGCACTGCATACCAACGATAGCATTAGCTGGTGGGACGATGCCATTGGAAGTTTCACTATTCCGTTTACATTCATACTTTTTGGAGATACGGTGCCCACACTTTATTTTTATGATGCCTATCTTACCGATGATACTACCAGCGAAAGCTACGAAATAAATGTTTTTGGTGCCAACATTTGGGGAAACTCTTCGCCGGTTAGTTATCAGATTACCGGAAGTGCCCCCAACCGGATTTATAAAGTGGAATGGACTGACATTGGTTTCGATAATTATGCTGATGTATCCTCAGCAAACATTCAGTTTCAATTGTGGCTTTACGAAACCACCAACGTAATTGAAATACGTTTCGGCAACAGTTATGTTCCGGATGCAGCAACCGCTTATGATGGATTGACAGGCCCTCAGATTAATTTGGGATATTTTAACATGACTCCTTATTATTTTTTGGTTCTGCAGGGCAATCCTTCATCTCCCACCACTACTATAGATACCAATGTGGTTTTAACAGGCACACCTCCGCTAAATACCGTTTATCGTTTTACACCCTTCACCTCATCTATAAAACAGAATGCCTTTCAAAACGAGATTTCTTTTTATCCCAATCCGGCTACAGATAATATTACCTTGACATCTCCGTTAATTTTATCAGAAGCCACGGTTTTGGTTTATAACATTCAGGGAGCATTGCTTTATCAGCAAAATCTTCAGTCAGGTAACATGAATATTGACCTGAGCGGGCTAGCCAAAGGAGTGTATATTTTAAAACTAACGGGCAAAGACATCAATGTGGTAAAACCAATCATCAAACAATAATATCCCGGCTCATCATTATTTATGAAAAGGCTCATCATTTTATTTCTTTTTGTAATAATAGCAATAACCTCCTACGGCCAGAATTATGCTGGCATGATTACGAAAGATACATTTCTTTATACCTCGGCCGACAGCAGCGGGACTATGTTAGATACGCTGTGGGAAGGTGCCCATGTTTTTATTATTTCGCTCGATACAGCAGATGGTTTTTATGATATAATTTATGTAAAAACCAATAATGAGGGTTTTGTTCCCATGAAATATGTTAAGGTGGGAAAGGTGGTGGAAGAAAACGAAGAGGGGCAATTTGTTGAGCAAGGCGAAATCGAATCTTTTAATCCTGAAGTTGAAATTGCAAATCAAACCACCAAAATGCTTACTCTGACATTGAATGCCCATACTTATAAGATTCATCCCAACTCAAGCAAAAATATTGTTATTAAACCTGGAAGAATTAATTATCGGGGCTCGGTGCCAGGTGCTTTCCCTACCATCGGACACGAGTATCTGAAAAGTCATCAGGCTTATTTATGGCGATTTTTCTTTGCCAAATACAAATAATCCAATTGGTACGTTAATACTTACAAATAATTTCATCAAAAAAAACCAAAATATTATGAACACTTTAACCGCTGAAATGAAAGAAATGATAGCTGCACAACAATGTTTTATAGGCACTGTTAATGCTGATGGTACACCCAATGTAGCTCCAAAACGCTCTACAAGAGTTTTGTCGGACACCGAACTTATGTTTACCGAAGGCACAGGAGGCGCAACTTATCATAATATAAAAAGAAGCCCAAAGGTTGCCATTTCGGTGGTTAATCGCGAAAACATAACAGGTTTCAGATTTATTGGCGATGCCAAAATGTTTGAAGAAGGTGCTTTGTATGATAAGGCTGCCGAAATGTCGGAAAAAATGGGAATGCCTATCCCCAGGGCCGTTGTAGTAATAAAAATAACCGAAATCCATTCGCTGAAACCAGGCCCAACGGCAGGGAAAAAAATAGAATAATTTGTCATTGGTCATTTGTCAATAGTCATTTGTCATTAACAATCTTTCATAGTAAATATTAATCATAAAAATAAAATTATGCCTTTAGTACAAATAACCATACTGCCACAAACTCTTGAAA
>CAYYQJ010000195.1:0-5985 GCA_964473775.1 uncultured Bacteroidales bacterium
CAAATCAGTGTGCCGCTTCAATAACCACCCACTGAAGTAAGTTTAGGATACTTATCTATCATAATCCGCCAGCCCTGATCATCGGTCAGATGCCAGTGAAACACGTTCATCTTGTAAAAAGTTATCATGTCGATATACTTTTTTACTTCAGCAATTGTATAAAAATGACGGCAAACATCCAGATGCATTCCACGCCAGGAATATTGTGGATAATCATAAATTTTTAAACAAGGCACATCCAAAGAAGTCATTTTTTTCGCAGGCATCAATTGCCTGAGCGATTGCAAAGCATAAAACACACCGGCACCTTTGCCTTCAATCAGAATTGAATCGGGGGTAATGTGCATACGATAGGCATCATCAGGAAGAATTTCTGTAGAAATGTCTTTAATAATAATGGAGTGTTTATCAGCTTTGCTGTTTATTGATACAGGAAGTGAAATGCCATAATATTGTGAAAGATACTGATTGAAAATCTCCGCATCCTTACGGGTATTTTCGTTAGCTACAATGATGTTTGTTTTATCAGTTATTTTGAAAATGCCTTTTTCAATCTGCAAATTCAGTGGTTTGGGAAGAATAGACACTATTGTATTTTGTCCCTGTAATCCTATTGCATAAAAAAGAATAAGAATTCCTAAAGCAATACTTTTATGAAGCTTTTTCATAACTGTTTAGTTATTTGATACCTGATTCCAAATCATGGAGGCTGCGCCCAGAATGGCCGCATCGTTTTCTATTATGCCGGAAGGAAGTATTTTAATTTTATTTTTATAGATAGACAAGAGGTTGTTTTCGAAACTCTTTCGTAATGGTTCCATAATCAAATCGTCTGCTTTGGCAATTCCACCGAACAAGAAAATGGCTTCGGGACTGGTGTATGCAGCACTATTTGATAAAGCCAGGCCCAGAACTTCTCCGGTAAATTCAAAGGTTTTTATTGCCGCCAAATTTCCACTTTGGGCTTGCTCGCAAATGTATTTTGGGGTTACATCTTCAACCTTAATAAGAAGTTTCTGTTTACTCTTTTCCAAAATATCAAGGTAAGTCCTGACAATTCCTTTAGCTGAACAATAGGCTTCAAGGCAACCCTGACGACCACATCCGCATTGTCGTCCACCCGGAAATGTAATGGTATGACCTATTTCGCCTGCAAAACCATCATTGCCATAAACCATTTTTCCATCAACAACAATACCGCTGCCAACTCCTGTTCCCAGAGTGATTAGAATAAAATTCCTCATCCCTTTGGCATTGCCATACACCATTTCGCCAATAGCGGCCGCATTGGCATCATTGGTTAGAATAATAGGCAAATCAAAGTGGTTCTTAAAATAATTTACCAGTGGAACTATTCCTTTCCAACTCAAATTAGGTGCAAATTCAACCGTACCGGAATAGTAGTTTCCATTAGGCGCACCTATTCCTATGCCTATGATTTCGCTATTACCATTTGCTTTAATTGCAGTTTTTATCTGTTTGGCTACTTCATCAACAAACTCTACAGCATCAGGATATGCAGCAGTGTTAATAGTTGACTTTGAAGTACAATTTCCTTCAGCATCTACAAATCCAAAAATTGTATTGGTCCCTCCAATATCAATTCCAACAGCAAATTTTTCCATTTAATTTAAATATTTAAAGTCTTCTTTTTGTATCCTCTCAATCCGTAAAACAATAGATAAATGTACGAAAACAAAGGCACTACAAAAGAGATATGAACACCGAATTTATCGGCTATCATTCCCTGCAAAGGTGGTAGCAATGCACCACCCAATATCATCATTACCAATAGCGACGAGCCCTGAGATGTATATTTTCCCAATCCGTCAATCGCAAGTGTAAATATATTTGACCACATAATGGAGTTAAACAAACCTATCGCTAAAATACACCACATGGAAACCATTCCATTTGTAAATAAAGCTATCAATATCAAAATAAAAGCAACTATTGCAAAGTAAGCAAGAGTGCGTGAAGCTACCGAACGTCCGAGCATAAACAACAAGTAGTTGAGCACGATAAAAATCAGGTAATACCAAACTTTATCAAAAGTCAATCCTTTCATATACCAGGTGATGAGATAAATTACTACAAAAGTCACTATCGCCATCAGCAGCATCAGCAGGTATTTTCTTCCCTTCTTTAAATTGCTGAGTGATATTGCTCCCAGAAACCTTCCAATCATTGCTCCGCCCCAGTAATAAGCCAGATAGTTGCTGGCTTCTGAATCGGTGAAGCCTACTATCTGAGGCAACTTCAGAAAGGAAACCAGGTTGCTACCTATAGCCACTTCGGCGCCAACATAAAAGAAAATAGCAAACATACCAAATACCAGATTGGGATGCTTCAATGCACCGGCGCTTTTTTCAATTTGTCCTTCGGTTTTGAAAACAGGAAGCTTAGAAAACCAAATGAAAACCATCAACAAAATCAATACCCCTCCAATGATGAGATAGGGAATTTTGACTGAAGTGGCTGAGTTTTGTGCGGATGCAGTGAAATATTCGAATATAAAAAAACCTCCCAAAACGGGACCAATGGTGGTGCCTAAGGAATTGAATGCCTGAGAAAGGTTCAATCGGCTGGAAGCGGTTTCGGGCGAACCTAAAATGGCAACATAAGGGTTGGCAGCTATTTGTAATAAGGTGAACCCAATGCCCAGAAGGAACAATGCCCCAAGAAAAACTGTAAACGAATGAAAAGTGTTGGCAGCAGGATAAAACAAAAAACAGGCAATAGCCGAAATAAACAAGCCCAGAAGAATGCCATTTTTGTATCCGATTTTATTGATAGGGTCGCCTATGATAAGTGATAACAGAAAATAAGCGAGTGAGCCAATGGCATAAGCACCAAAAAATGCAAGCTGTATGAGATTGGCTTCGAAATGGGTTAAGGTAAAAACGCCTTTCAGATAAGGAACCAGAATGTCGTTCAACACTGTGATAAACCCCCACATAAAAAGGCGGGAAGTAAGCGCAATCAGTGGGTAGGTGTAATTGGTGGGTTTCTGATTTTCCATGTGCAAAAATAATAAAATTTACACTGATTCGCGTAAAATCAGATTGGGTTTTAAAATTACTTGTTTTTTTACCTTTTTGTATGCCTTAATTTCGTCCAATAATATACTCACAGCATTGTTGCAAATTTCTTCCAAGGGTTGGTCGATGGCGGTAATACGGGGTGATGTAAGTCGGAAGGCATCAATATCGTCGAAGGCTACAAAAGCTACATCTTTAGGTATTCTAATATTCAATTCATTAAAAACTTCTAAACAGGCAACTGCAATTTTATTGTTGATGGCAAAAATGGCATCTATTTTATCTTTCGGCTGTGTTAGCCTGACGATTTCGTTTTTTACGGTTTGTTTAATGCTTTCGAAAGGTATTTCTATCAATAAGTTTGAAGGGTTTGGCATTCCTGATTTAGTCATTGCTGCCACATAGCCTTCGCAACGGTCGCTGATGGACGAAATGTAAATGGGGGAAACCGCAAAGGCAGCTATTTTTTTATATCCCGCCCTTACCAGGTGACGCATGGCTTTATAGGTTGAATCGTAGTTATCAATACCTACAAAATTGGTTTTTAAATCGGGAAGTTTACGGTCGATCATCACGAAGGGAAATTCTTCGTTTAGCAATTGTTTGAAATCGCCACTCATATTTTGAGATGAAGAAACGATGATGCCATCAAATTGTTTGTCGCGCATCAGGCCAATAATGTTCTTTTCTTTTTTGGTATTTTCGTCGGTGCTGCATATCATCAGATGATAATTTTCGGCAAATAATTTGTCTTCAATCAGCCTTGCCATTCTGGAATAAAACGGGTTGGCAATATCAGAAACCACCAGCCCAATGGTATGACTAGCACCAGTTCGCAAGCTACGAGCCAACAAATTGGGCTTATAGTTTACCTCTTTGGCGTATTTCATCACTCTTTTTTGAGTGGCTTTACTGATGCCTTGCTGATCGCCCTTATTGTTCATTACGAGGGAAACCAGTGTCTTTGATACTTTTAAGGCCTTAGCAATGTCGCTAAGTGAAACATTACTCTTCATTTGAAAAATTTTCCAAATGTAATTAATATTGTAAAATACAAAAGCATTTTTTTTACGTTATTAATTTTTATACCAATCAGCTAGCTTATGATGACTATTTAATGACTATAAATGAATGTAACACTTTCATAAAATAAAGCGTAATGCGATGCAAGTAAGGGTGATTTTTCTATAAAGATTTTGTAACTATTTTAGAGTGTAAATCATAGGGGTTCTAAGGATGGTCTTTTGCTTGCCAGCCTTCCGATAGGTTTGGCATCATTAGTTGGTTATTAAAAATTATTTGATGTGATTGCTGTGTAATTGGTAATTGTAATATAGCGGTTTAACTCTCGAAATAAAAAAAATAATTTTTATACTGCAGAATAAATTTTTTCTGTAATTTTGCCATGATATATCTCATGAATAGGTTCAGCCGGAATCAGAAATACATAGTTTATCGTTTCAAATTCTATCTGTTACTAAAGTGGTTTGATTAAAATTCAGAACACTTTTTGTGCAATATATCAGGTTTTAGTTTAGCGTTAGCATAAAGAAATTTTAGTATTAAAATCAATTTATCAAATCATATTCTACGACACAACCAACTGCACAAGCAGAAAAACCAGGTTTTGCCATTACTAACGGAGGTAAATGTTTTTAACTAAAGTTTGCAGCAAACAAAATGCAAACATCTTTTCTTATTGATAACACTAAACGGTGATTTTATATCAAACCGCTTAGTTCTTTCCTTATTTTTATGTGATTTTCGGGCACACAGTATGTGATTACAAATCATGGAATTATAAACTTCCCTGATCGTTCAGCATGCTGAACCCTCGCTTAGAAAATTTGAACGCTCGCTTAAAAGGTAGCCAAGCTTGCTTAGTGTATGGCCAAGCTGGCTTAGAAGGTAGCCAAGCTTGCTTAGTGGATGGCCAAGCTGGCTTAGTGGATATCCAAGCTGACTTAGTCGATAGCCAAGCTGACTTAGAAGGTAGCCAAGCTGACTTAGTCGATAGCCAAGCAGGCTTAGAAGGTAGCCAAGCTGACTTAGTCGATAGCCAAGCAGGCTTAGCGGATAGCCAAGCTGGCTTAGTGAGTAACTAAGCTTGTCTGGCAGATAACTAAGCGAGCTTAATTTAGAGCATAAATTAAGAGGAACTAAACAAAAACAAAATGTAATATTTAATAATTAAAAAAATAAATTAAGAATAATTAAAAAAAACAAAAATTATGGGAAAACCTATTTTAAATTACAACCGCCCCAAAGCGATGCAAGACATTATTACTCTTGATGATTTACTTCAAACAGAAGTTGGCACTCCGCCTCATAAAAGATATTTGGATTATAATATAATTGAGCCGGAAGCCACACATGTTCATTTAGTTAAAACAAATCTTCAGGGATATTACACAATAATCGGAACCGGCAGAAATTGTCCACCTGCCATAAAAGATGCTTTCGATTTGGAACTTAAAGCATTCAGATTATACGACCATGGGCCGGTTGACCCTCATCGTATTTATGAAAAAATCGCCATCTTTGGCACCCTTTCTGATTGGGAAACATTGGGTATCAGAGGGCATACCGCTCTCGAAAAAAAGCCCACCCAATCAACAGGAGAAGGCACGCAAAATGCGATGCTGTATCCTAAAATGGCTTTGCGTACCAATCAGATTGGCAAGCAATTGTTTGAAGTATCCAATCCGGCTGCTCCAACAAGTACTGCCAAACCAAAAAATGTTGCCTTTATCAGGATTTATAGATACATAGGCTCCGAACCACCAAAAACACTGGACGATTTTAAAGCAGTTGGAGTGGCAAAACGTGGTTTATTTTTAAGCCAGCTTGACCCAACAAGTCCTGATAGAGAAAAGAAATTCTATTCGCATCACTATGCCATTTACGAATTAAAAGATGGAAGCATGAGCATGCCCAGTCAGGT
>CAYYQJ010000196.1:0-5980 GCA_964473775.1 uncultured Bacteroidales bacterium
TTACTGAATGCTCATAAGAGGATTCCTCTCAAACCAAATGACTACAAATACATGTTGGTGATTCGGACATTGTATGAGCAACAAGAAAAAATGTATCAAACCAGAACACACACAATTGAACACAGAATAGTGAGTATCCATCAACCTCATGTACGTCCCATAGTCAGAGGTAAGGCTCATGCAAAAGTAGAATTTGGAGCAAAGATTCATATATCGGTTATTAACGGGCTAACTTGGTTGGATGAGATAAGTTGGGATGCCTACAATGAAGGTAGTCATATGATTGAATATGTAGAAATGTACTACAGACATCATGGACACTACCCTTTGGAAGTACTTGCCGATAAAATTTATGCCACAAGAGAAAACCGACGAAAATTAAAGGAAAGGGGAATCAAATTCGTTGGAAAGCCACTTGGAAGACCTTCGGCAGTGACAGATCACATAAGTCCGGGCGAACGTAACCCTGTTGAAGGCAAATTTGGACAAGCAAAGACAGCCTACGGACTTGGAAAAATCAGGGCGCGACTAAAAGAAACCAGTGAGTCGTGGATCGCAAGTGTAATTCTGGTACTGAACCTGGTCAAATTGGCCAGGACAGTACCGCATTGTCTATATAGTAAATATGTGGAGAAATTTAGAACACATTTCAACAACCAATTTGGCTTAGATTTTAGGCTTAGAATTTTTGTAAAATTATCTCGAATCTGCTAGTATATTTAATTCTCGCAGAGCTTGACTTATTCAGCAGACCCTAATTTTAAGGCTCAAAGATACTCATTTAATTTTATTGCCAATGTGCTTAAATCAATTTGTTAATTAATTCCGGAGTTTTGCTGCAATGTGGGTTAATTTCGGTTTCTTTTATCGTAAAGGTTTTCGGTGCTGACATATTTCTGTGTTGTTACAAAGATAACCAATTAGATATTAGTCCAATCGTAATTAAAAAAAAGTATTAACATTTTTGAACTAAATTATAAAGGGTAATAGTATAATATTTTGTGTTCTACCTTGAATATCTTATGATATCCTTTAGTAAATAGATGTAGCATTCAATTTATTTTTGCCTACTTAATCGGATATGTAGATCGAATTTAAAAATCACGTTATTCAACTTTCGCAAGTATCATAAGTTATTAATAGAGAATAAGAAAGCAGCATTTTTATTTTGTCATATTACTGATATTGTGTAACTTTATGTCGCCAAACAAAACATAATAAAAATGCTGAGACACAAAAATACAATAATAGTTTCAGAGATAACTAACTTTTTTACTACAAGTGAAAAAGCAATTAATTCAATTTTTACAATAATACGTTCTTTGACAATTTCGGAAAAGAAAATGGGTATTGAATGCAAGTATAACAATGTTTATAAAAATTCAGATAAACTAGTCTTACTTCTTTTGTTTTCGGTTTTCGATATTCAGGATGTATGGCATTATAAACAATCATCGTTATATCATGTACTTGCCTGTAAGAAAGATGTTTTTTATCGCTTACTAAATGATTCATGCATTAATTGGAGAAAAATTGCGTATCGAATCAATATCAAATTGATACACAAAACACAACAACAAAGTGACGTTTTTGGTGAAGCACCTTCAAAATGTTTGATAATAGATGATACGGACTTACCAAAAACAGGTCGTTGTATAGAGTTGATAGGCAAGGTATATTCACATGTTTCACACCAAAGCACACTTGCCTTCAAGGGATTGTTCATGGATTATCACGATGGTAAGAGTTTTTTTTGTTTAGATTTTTCTTTACATGGTGAAGAAGGCAGAAACAAAAAAAAACCGTATGGAATAAGTCCTCAACAACTTAAAAAACGATATTCAAAACAAAGAGATAAAAAATCAGCAGCATATCTTCGTAAACAAGAGTATTTTACAAACAAAATACAAAGCATGATCTTAATGATTAGAACAGCAATAACTCAAGGGTTGCGTTTTGATTATGTGTTGGTAGATAGTTGGTTTACTTGTTTCGAATTAGTTCATTTTATTAAAACCCGTCGCATATCATGTCATTTACTAGGAATGGCAAAAATGGGAAAAACCAAATATCTTTTCAATAATAAATTACTAACCGCAAAAGAGATTGTAGATTTTTTACAAAGAACAAAAAAGCTGAAGCACTCCAAACTATTATCATGTTACTATTGTGAAACAGTTGTTGAAATGAAAGGCCTCGAAGTAAAACTATTTTTAGCAAAACCTCGCGTAAGGGAAATTTGTGTGTTTTGTTAACAACAGATTTATCGTTGAATTATCAAGAAGCTTATAAGATATATTCAGTACGCTGGTCTATTGAGGTTTTCTTCAAAGAGAGTAAGCAATATTTGGGACTTGGAAAATGCCAATCACAAGATTTTGATGCTCAGATAGCAACTACTACAATTTGTTTATTGCAGTATAATATCCTTTCTGTAACAAGAAGATTTAATGATTACTAATCTTTCGGAGTCCTATTCAGACAGGCAAACGCAGATATTTTACAACTTATCGTAGCAGAGCGTATATGGCAGATAATGATTGAAATAGTTGCAATATTAGCAGAAATGCTTGAGCTTGATTCAGAAACGTTAATGGAAAAATTAGTGACTGAAAATGAAAGATTTGAAAAAATACTAAACTATAATAACCTATTACTGACAGGGTAATTTAATCTTGCGAAAGTTGAATCACGTTATAATAATTATGCGTATAGCAACCAATTTTTTTCTAATTTTGCGAATAATTTATAATAATACAACTTAATGAAAAAATATTTTTTTTGCCTAACATTAGCCTTTCTGTTATTTATTATGAATACTTACGGGCAGGATTCCATAATAATGTATAATGGCAAATCGATTATTGGGAAAGTACATGATGACAAAAACCAAACCTATATCAGCTATCAAATCCGGAAAAGGCATAAGGTAAAAACTTACTACATTTACAAAGAAAATATTTTTGGCATTTATTATAAGGATAGTGTGAGCAATATATTTTATGTCGCGGAGCCAACAACTATAGGAGGCAGTTTGTCTTTGCCTGAAATGCAAAGCTACATTTCAGGTGAAAATATGGCTCGATATAACTACCATCCAAGATGGGCAACGGTTTGTGGAACAGTAGCGGGATTGGGTGGTATTTATTTCGGATTTTACGGATTGTTAGTACCTACAGCTTATGTGGTTATTGCAGCAGCCACACCTGTTAAGCCAATAAAAAACAAGAATTTTCCTGCTGAACAAATGAACAATGAGTTTTATAAGAACGGATTTAAGCAGGAAGCAAAACGCAAAAAGCTGGTAAATGCAATTATAGGTGGTGTTTCAGGTATAGTAGTTTTAGGTACAACGCTGGGAATATTGACCTCTCAGGGTTATAAAAGCTGGTAAAAGAGTCAAAATTATTTCAACCGATCCCATCCCTGGGCTGTGATTAAAGCCATTTGACCACTACGTGTAACCAGATTAATCCCTGCAGATTCCTCAGAAATATAGCCTATTATACTTACTTCTAAAAAATCTTTAACTATATCATAATCTTTTTGTGAAATAGTGAAAAGCAATTCGTAATCTTCGCCTCCGTTCATAGCAGCTGTTGTTGGGTCTATATTAAACGTGTCGCAAAGGTTAATGGTTGAAACATCTATAGGAATTTTTTCTTCGTAAATAAAACAACCTTTGGAAGAACTTTTGCAGAGATGAATAATTTCTGAAGCCAGTCCATCTGAAACATCAATCATTGCTGTTGGAATTACGTTTTTTTCTTTAAATAATTCAACAAAGTCTTTTCGGGCTTCCGGCTTTAACTGACGTTCAATCACATAATCGTACCCCTCCAAATCGGGCTGCATGTTTGGGTCGGCCATAAAAACAGCTTTTTCTCTTTCGAGAAGTAACAATCCAGCATAAGCACTACCCAAATCGCCACTGACACATATTAAATCATTTTCCTGAGCAGTGTTTCTATACACAATTTCGTTTTTAAGCGCTTTACCTATTACACTTATTGATATAAACAAGCCCGATTTGCTTGAAGTAGTATCACCACCAACAATATCAACATGATATTTTTGACAAGCCAGTCGGATTCCTGCATAAAATTCTTCAATGGCTTCCACCGAAAAACGATTTGATAAAGCCATGCCCACCGTAATCTGACAAGGGATACCATTCATTGCATAAATATCCGAAAAATTTACCACAGCCGCTTTGTAACCAAGATGTTTCAGCGGCATATAAGTTAAATCAAAATGAACTCCCTCTACCAGCAAATCCGTAGAAACCAAAGTCATAAATTCGCCGTTTTCGATAACTGCTGCATCATCGCCTATGCCTTTAATTGTAGAGGGTTGTTCTATCGTTATGCCTGAGGTGAGATGGTCAATTAATCCGAATTCGCCTAATTCAGATAATTCTGTGCGCGTAGTTTTTTCTTCTATCATGATGCAAAATTAGTAAATTAAATGCTAAATTTGCAAAAAACAATAAGGTGAAATTATCTCTAAGCGAACATATTCAAAGAAGCAAGGAAGCTGTTGCAGCAAACAAAGCCAAAGGGAATAAACATGCGGAATTGTTTGCCAATATGTACACTCAGCCTTCGCGTTTTATTGAAGAAATTCTTCAGAACACAGAAGATGCTTATACAAGAAAAAAATCGACAGACAGCAGGTGTAGTGTAAGATTCAAGCTTTTTGAGGATAAGATTGAAATACATCATAACGGCAAAAATTTCGACGAAAACGATTTGATGTCGATAACCACCTTTGCAAATACAACTAAGAAAAACAATGGTGAATTAAATCTGATAGGTAAATTTGGAATCGGATTTAAATCGGTGTTTTCAATCACCGATTTTCCAGAAATTCATTGTTGTGATTATCATTTTAAAATCACCGATTTTGAAGTATTCACAAGCTGTACAGCTAAGAAACCAGACTCAGGGTTTAACACATTGATTATTCTTCCTTTTAAGAAAAGTGATAAAGAAAAATGTTTTTCAATAGTTCAACAAGGGCTTAAAGATTTGAATGATTTCAATATCTTATTTCTGAAAAAACTAAATGTAATTGAGGTTTACTTTGAAAACCAAAAGCATATCAGCATTGAACGAAATTTAATCCTTCTGAAAAAAAATATTGAGAAGAGAATTATTAAGATTCATGAATTCGCTCAGGAGTTATCAGAAAAAACAGAAACCTATTTAGTTTATTCAATTGATGGAAAGCAGAAGAGGCAGATGCCAGAATTGGCTTTTAAAGTGATTGAGAATTTAAATACTTATGATTTTAAGCCCATAGCTGATGCTCCCCTTTTTGTATATTTTCCTTTGAAAATGTTTTCCGGATTGAACTTTTTGATTCATGCTCCGTTTACTACCAATCCTCTGCGCGATTTCACTTTATTTGATGATGAGAATGCTCCTGAGAACATTCAGATGCTTGATGAAGCAGTAAATTCTTTTGTTTTGGCATTGTCGGAATTAAAAAAACTGGGGCTCTATTCAGTGGATTTTTTAGCAAATCTTTATTTTAAACCAGCAGATATTGAATCTCCTGACAAACAAAAATATATTATTCAGCAAAAATTTTATCTGGCTTTTAAGAAATTTCTGAGTACAACAAAAAGTATCCCAATAGAAAAAAATAAATTTACAGGTGTAGATGAGGTGTTGATACCTCAGGATGAAGCAATCTATAAACTTTTGCAGAAAACCGATCTTCAGAAATTATTTCAGAAGGATTATTTTATGGATTCTGCTATTTGTTCTGAAAAAATGACTGATTTCAGAGACTTTCTGATCAATGAATTAAATATTTCTTCTGTGGATGCTGAAAGTTTTGGGTTCAGAATAAAAGTGAATTCTGATTTTTTTGAAAATCGTTCCCATAGATGGCTTTCAGAATTCTATAAATATCTGCATACTCAGCAAAAGTTGTGGGATGTTCAACATTCTATGATGTATTATAGTTTGCG
>CAYYQJ010000197.1:0-5934 GCA_964473775.1 uncultured Bacteroidales bacterium
ATTTTTACTGCGTTTTTTCGAAAACTTATTGCTTGGCGAAAACCATATCTTGAAAAACCGGGAAATGCATGTTCAGTTTGTTAAACCTTTAAATGACCTTGTAAAAGCAAAAAATGACCCTGTAAATGACCTTGTAAAAAGAAGCATCTTGCAACATTTAAAACAAAACCCAAAAGCAAATTATAGTGAACTTGCCGACAAAACAGCATGTTCTACGGCCACCATAAAAAGACATATTCAAGAACTAAAAAAAATAGGAATAATAGAACGCATCGGAAGCGATAAAACAGGCTATTGGAAAATTGTTGAATAATAAAACTACCTATACTAACACCCTTGTTGTATGAAATTAAAACCTAACATAAAAGTATTATCTTTTGCTGCAGGTAAGATCAACTATAATAAATAACCCAACAAAAAATTCCACACTAAAACTCTATGTATTTACAGAGTAACATAAATTAACTATTTTTGCGCATCAAAAAATAAAAAACAAACATGGTTTTCAGTAGTATTGTGTTCTTATTGTATTTTCTTCCGGCTTTTTTATTGATATATTATTTTGCCGATAAAAAATACAAAAACATTGTCATTCTTGTATTTAGTATTTTCTTTTATAGTTGGGGTGCACCCAAATTTATATTTGTAATACTAGGCACTACATTTATTGATTTCCACTTAGTAAAATGGATGTCGAAATCTCAAATTACACTACACAGACGTTTAATTTTAACCTTATCGGTTTCAATAAACCTGGGTTTGTTGTTTTATTTTAAATATTCAAACTTTTTTATTGAGAATGTAAATAATATATTGTCGGTGTTTGGCAGTAAAAACATACAATGGACCAAATTAGTCTTACCTATCGGCATCTCTTTTTATACTTTTGAAACCATCACTTATGTAGTGGATGTTTACCGGCGAATTCATAAACCTTTAAAGAATTTTTGGGATTACCAGCTTTATATCATCTTGTTTCCTAAGCTAATAGCAGGGCCTATTATCAGATATAACGATTTGGCTGACCAAATTACCGACCGCACTAAAAATGATACCATCGATAACCGACTCACGGGCTTTTATCGCTTTGCTATTGGGTTGGCAAAAAAGGTACTCATTGCTAATCACCTGGGTTTGCAAGCCGATACTATATTTGCAATGGATTTTTCAGGTTTAGATACATTTACTGCCTGGATAGGTATTTTAGCCTATTCGTTTCAGATTTATTTCGATTTTTCGGGTTATTCTGATATGGCAATTGGTCTTGCCAAAATGATAGGTTTTAAATTTCCGGAGAATTTTAATAACCCTTATATTTCGAAAAGCATATCAGAGTTTTGGCGACGATGGCATATTTCGCTGGGGGCATGGATGCGAAATTATTTATACATTCCGTTAGGAGGCAATAAAGTTTCGTCGAAGCGACGATTGTATTTCAACCTTTGGTTTGTTTTTCTTGCTTCGGGTTTATGGCATGGGGCATCATGGTCTTTTGTTTTGTGGGGAGCATACCATGGTTTGTTTCTTGTGCTGGAAAGAGTTTTTTTGAATAAGTTTTACGACAAAATTGGCAAGCTGCCCAGTACAATTATTACATTCTTAATAGTAGTAATTGGCTGGGTGTTTTTCCGTATCGAAAAAATATCAGATGCGTTAATATTTCTGAAGCGAATGTTTGCCTTCGATTTTAAAAACACACTGTCTTTTGATGTTGAATTTTATACATTTTTCATCCTGGCAATTTTCTTCGCATTTTTCACCTATCCAAAGATAGGACAGTCGATTCAAGATTCGGTATATGTGAAAAGTTATACCAATAAACGCCACATTGCTACCTCATTTGTAGTTGTTTTGCTCATGGTGATTTCAATAAGCTCAATAACCGCCTTCGGCTTTAATCCATTTATTTATTTCAGATTTTAGAAGATGAAAAATATGTCGAATACAATAAAAGGTTTACTATTCTGTGTTATTTTGGGTTTACTATTAGTTCCATTAATTCAGAATAAATTCGAGTTTATTAAACTTACACCCTTAAAAGGAGCAATAAACCAACCTGAAAAAAAATACATAACACTGAAAGATTGGTTTTCGGGTGATTATCAATTGCAGGAAGAAAAGTACTTAAATGAAACTTTTGGGTTCAGGAATATATTTATACGTATCAATAATCAAATAGCCTTTAGTTTGTTTAATAAAGCCAAAGCCAATGGCGTAATTATAGGTAAAAACAATTATTTATATGAAGAAAATTACATCAAGGCCTATTACGGAACTGATTTTGTTGGTGTGGATAGTATTACTCACCGAATTGAAAAACTGAGGTTTGTACAAGATACTTTGAGTAAAATGAATAAAACACTAATGGTTGTTTTTGCCCCTGGTAAAGGTTCTTTTTATCCGGAGTATTTTCCGAAAGAATACATGAAAGAAAAAGGCCCGACAAATTATGAATGTTATATAAAGCTTGCTAAGGAGCATGGCTTAAATTATATCGATTTCAATAAGTATTTTTTGGAACATAAAGGCAAATCAAAATACCCTTTATATCCTCAATATGGGATTCATTGGAGCAATTACGGAGCTTGTTTGGCTGCCGATTCTATGGTTAAATATATTGAGAACATTAGGAAAATTGACATGCCAAATTTGTATTGGAATGAAGTTGAAATTGCCGATGCCAAAGAAAGCGATTATGATATTGGAGATGGTATGAATTTACTGGTCTATCTTAAAAGTAATAAAATGGCTTATCCTATAGTTAAGATACAACCTGATGAGGGAAAAATAAAGCCGTCGGCAATTGTTGTTGCCGATAGTTATTATTGGTTGATGTTTGGCAATACATTTTCCAGAACATTGTCCGACAACCAATTTTGGTTTTATAACAAACAAGTTTATCCTGAATGGTATCAAAATGGATTAGAAACTTCGCAAGTGAATTTAAAAGATGAAATTCAAAAGCATGATGTAATTATAATAATGGCAACAGAAGCTTCATTGCCAAAATTGGGTTGGGGCTTTATTGAAAACACTTACAATTTATTTAAAGGCACCAAAAAGAAAACTGATTTTGATGCTGATTTTCAGAAAAAAGTACAAGATCTGTGTAATTATATTAAAACAGATAAAAATTGGATGAAGCAAATAGAAAAGAAAGCAGCCGTAAACAAAATAAGTGTTGATTCTATGATAACACTTGATGCTATTTATCAGATACAACAAGATAATAAGTAAAAATGCCTAAGATATAGAATGTTAATGGTTGAATAAAACTATATTTATGAGAGAATTAGTAACAGATTTAGAAAAAATCAGATATTGGGGAGAGAGGAATTATGACAAAAATTTTGATTTTCGTTCTTTCCTGAAAGGTAATGATAGTATAGAAGTTGACTTAATTGCACATAAACTGGATAAGCAAATTAGAAAACAAATTGATTGTACGTCGTGTGGAAATTGTTGTATTGAACTAAAGGCATCTGTAACAGATAAGGATGTAGCTAGAATTAGCGAATCTCTTGGGTTATCGGATAATGAATTTGTTGATAAATATATTGATACCTCAAATGATGAAGAAAAAATATTTGCTCATAAACCATGCAAGTTTTTAAAAGATAGAAATTGTACAATTTATGATGTCAGACCAAAAGATTGCATTTCATATCCACATACGCAGAAAAAGAATTTTACACGCAGATTAATTGGCGTAATTGAGAATTATTCGGTTTGTCCAATCGTATTCAACCTCGTTGAACAGTTGAAAATTGAATTAGAATTTAAATAAGAAAACATTTTCAATTGGCTTCTTCGAGTGAATTTTTACATTCTTTATTTTTTTTGTTCCTTGAAATGCTTGATTAGTTTTTTTAAAAACTCTTAATTTTAAATAGTTTATACTACTTAGATTAATAAGATGATGCTGATTTTTTATAAAATTGATTTTTAAATAATAAAATTTTGTAATTTTGTCTCTAAAAGTTTTTTATAGATGCTTAAATTGAAGATTTATAGTTGATTTGATGATATAAATTTTCTTTTGTGCATGCTGTTTCTTCTAACAAAATTATTATAATTGATTTATATTAAGCATATTAACAACCTGGTAAGTTTTAAAATTAATAAATTAAATCCTTCCTCAATGAGTAAACGATTCTTCTTCTTCTTCATGTTTGCCATAGTGTATTCGTGTAGTATAAATGCCCAAAATAAAATAGATTTTAGCGTATATCCCTCAGCTGTAGCAAATCAGATGGAAATCAGGATTCGCCCCAACTATACAGAGAATGGTACACGTTATATTACTAATGTTCAGTTTGCTATCAAATGGCCTGTGAGTAGTGGGGTTACATCTTTAACAAGTGGTGCAGGAATTTCTCCTTATCTTTTACTTCCTCAAGGTTCGCCTCAGGTTAATGGAGGTTATTATTATCAGATTTGGGCTTCCATCGGTGGTTATGCTGTTAGTTGGACTGCCAATCAGCAAATTGTAATACAAACTTTTACTTATGCAGGTTCTGTTGTCCCTGCTTTTGAGATTGCTCATGATGCTTATGTATTGGGGAATTTGATTAATGCTGATTACTATATAGAAATTAACGGAAATCAGACTCTTACAGGCAGTATTTATTATGTTCCTCCTACTGTGCCGATAGCTTATAATGTTGCCGGAGGTGGCTCATATTGTCAAGGAAACTCTGGCATTGCTGTGGGGCTCAGTAATTCAGAAACCGCTGTTACTTATACGCTTTTAAAGAATGGCACCGCTCAGACTCCAACAGTTGCGGGTACTGGTGCTGCCATCACATTTGGGAATCAACTTGCCGGAGTTTATAATGTTTCTGCTAACAACTCAGGCCTCACAGCAACAATGAATGGAAGCGCAGTGATTACAGAAACTTTAAAAATAACACCAGCTTTTAATCCAGTAAGCCCTATCTGTGTGTTGGGGAGTTTAAGTCCTTTGCCAACAACTTCGTTGAACAGCATTACTGGTATCTGGACACCTGCTTTAAGTAATCTGAATACTACCACTTATACTTTTACACCCACTGCCGGGCAATGTGCAAATTCCACAACATTAACAATTTCTGTGAATCCTGGATATACCTTTAATGAGATAAAAAGCATTTGTCAGGGCGATACTTATATTTGGCACAGTCAAAGTATAACTTCTGCAGCAACATATTCTGCTCATTACAACTCAAAAAATGGCTGTGATAGTACTTATACATTGTCGTTAACTGTAAATCCAAAATACTTTTATTCAGAAACCCAAAGCATCTGCGAAGGCTCATCTTATTCATGGCATGGTCAGACTCTGTTAACTGCCGGCAATTACACCGCCCATTATTTAACCAGCAAAGGTTGCGACAGTATTTATAATTTAACCCTAACCATCAATCCAACATACTCTTTCGCCGAAACCCAAAGCATCTGTGAAGGCTCATCTTATTCCTGGCATGGTCAGACATTGTCATCGGCAGGCAATTACACCGCTCCTTATACAACAAGTAAAGGTTGCGACAGTACTTATAATTTAACCCTAACCATAAATCCAAAATACTCTTTCCCCGAAATCCAAAGCATCTGTGAAGGCTCATCTTATTCATGGCATGGCCAGACTATTACTTCAGCCGGCAATTACACCGCTCATTATTTAACCAACAAAGGTTGCGATAGTACTTATTCTCTGGCATTAACCATAAATCCAAAATACTCTTTCGCCGAAACCCAAAGCATCTGTGAAGGCTCATCTTATTCATGGCATGGTCAGACATTGACAATAGCAGGCAATTACGCCGCTCATTATTTAACCACAAATGGTTGCGACAGTACTTATACTCTCACCCTGACCATTAATCCGAAATACTCTTTCACTGAAACCCAAAGCATCTGTGAAGGCACATCTTATTCATGGCATGGTCAGACTCT
>CAYYQJ010000198.1:0-5930 GCA_964473775.1 uncultured Bacteroidales bacterium
TTTTTTCCATGACACAAAAGTACAAAGTTTACATAAACCACAAAGTAGTTATTTTCAGAAATAGTAAAATAAATATTCCTGAATCTGAAAATCAATGGGTTTGCAAAGACCCTTCTGCTAAAGAAATGAAGAAAATAATTTCTTTATTCAGCAATAGCGACCTTGCAGTTTCACTCATCATACTAACAACCAATCCCAAAAGTGGTTTTTCACGATTTAGTGCAAATTATACAATAATTAAAGCTGCAGGCGGACTTGTGAGGAATTTGCAAGGCGATTTGCTTTTTATTTTCCGAAATGGGAAATGGGATCTTCCGAAAGGAAAAGCAGAAGAGGGCGAAAAACCCAAAATCACAGCTATCCGGGAAGTGATGGAGGAAACAGGTCTTACTGATCTGACTATTGTAAAAAAATTACACAGCACTTATCATACCTACGTACAAGACAATTCGGACATACTGAAAAAAACGTATTGGTATGAAATGCTATCGAATAATGAAGATATTCTGATTCCGCAAACCGAAGAAGACATCACTGAGGTGAAATGGATTAAGCCTTCAGAAATTGATGAAGTTTTAAAAAATACCTTCCAATCGGTTTTTTCATTAATATCAACTTGCCGAAAAGTGAAATAATTTTATAACTTTGTCAAAAAAATAGCGAAGACAGTATCAACAGGATTATTAAACAAATTTCTTTCAAAATTTCAGATTATGGCGAATCGTTTATTTATTAAAAAATCCATACCCAAGCTAATGATGGAATCGGCCGACGATGGCAAGGGTTTAAAAAGGTCGTTAACAGCAGGTAGTTTAATTGCTTTAGGAATCGGAGCTATCATTGGCGCCGGATTGTTTGTTCGTACTGCAGCTGCGGCTGCCAACAATGCCGGTCCGGCAGTTACCATAGGTTTTGTTATTGCAGGTATCGGATGTGCTTTGGCAGGACTTTGTTATGCCGAATTTGCTTCCATGATTCCTGTGGCAGGTAGTGCTTATACCTATTCTTATGCCACTATGGGCGAACTGGTTGCCTGGATTATTGGTTGGGATTTGGTGTTGGAATATGCCTTGGGAGCCGCCACAGTGAGCATTGCCTGGAGCGAATATCTGAACAAATTGCTAGGCTATTTTCATGTGGAAATCCCGTATGGATTATGCCATTCTCCATTTGAGGTCAGTACCGCCGGATCACATGGCATCATCAACCTACCTGCTCTTTTCATCTTGTTTTTATTATCATTGTTATTGATTAGGGGCGCACGCGAATCAGCTCTGGTAAATGCCATAATTGTTATTACCAAAGTAGCCATCGTTATCTTATTTATTATTTTTGGATGGTCGTTTATCAATCAGGCCAATCATACGCCTTTTATTCCCGAAGCAACAAAATATGTCGATGGTCAGGGTGTTTCGCATAATTTCGGTGGGATTTTAGGCATATTAGGCGCAGCAGGGGTGGTGTTTTTTGCTTTTATTGGATTCGATGCAGTTTCAACAGCTGCTCAGGAAACCAAAAACCCGAAGAAGGCTATGCCTATTGGGATATTGGGTTCACTGGCCATTTGTACTGTACTTTACATTTTGTTTTCTTATGTATTAACGGGTGTTGCTTCGCTAAACGATTTTCGTACTGCAGGCAAAGAAGCCTCTGTTACTTACGCCATTCAAACCTACATGACAGGTTATGGCTGGTTGGCAAAATTGGTAACCGTTGCCATTTTGGCAGGCTTTTCGTCTGTTATATTGGTGATGCTTTACGGACAATCGCGTGTTTTTTATTCTATGAGTAATGATGGTTTGGTGCCACGTTTGTTTTCCGATCTTCATAAAAAATTCCGCACTCCGTATAAATCCAATCTCTTGTTTTTTGGATTTGTGGGGATATTTTCTTGTTTTGTTCCTCAGGATATTGTGGGCGATATGACCAGTATAGGCACTCTGTTTGCTTTTATGTTGGTTTGCGCCGGTGTTTGGATTATGCGTGTAAAAAGTCCCGAACTGGTGCGTGGTTTCCGCACACCCATGGTTCCATTAGTTCCTATTTTGGGAATAATCGTTTGTGGTGCCATGATTTATGGATTGGGCGCAGCCAACTGGATACGTTTATTTATTTGGATGGCCATAGGCTTTGTGATTTACTTTACTTACGGCATACGAAAGAGTAAACTGAAAAAGGATATCGAAGAAGGGAATAATTGAGTTTATCAAGTTCGTCAAGTTTATCAAGTTCGTAAAGTTCATCAAGTAAGCGAGTTTATTGAGGGATTGCTTATTATATTGAAATTGGTTAAGCTGGATTGATATGGCTTTATAACGCTAATAAAAGCTTGGGACCGTCCACTTGTATAGTTGGACCGTCCAGTTATATAACTCCAGCCTCAAGGTATATAGCGCAAGCCTCAAGGTATATAGCTCAAGCCTCAAGGTATATAGCGCAAGCCTCAAGGTGTATAACTCAAGCATCAAGGTGTAAAGCGCTACATTAATCCGTAATTCTATTTCTCTGTTAGGTTGTCACAAATAACTTTTGGTACTCCAAACTCCAAACTCCAAACTCCAAACTCTATTTTCCGCAGTACTTATAAAGCACATTATAAGCTTCCTTTATGCCGAGTTCGCCTGCTTTGCTCATGTCTTTGCAGCCAGATTCGTTGTTGCCTGTAAAAAGGTAAAGCAAGCCGCGGTTATAATAAGCTTCAGCAAACTGATTGTCATAAAAAATACAAACCGAATAGTCGAGAATAGCTCCGCTAAAATCTTTTAAAACACTTTTTGCATATCCGCGATTGTAATAGGCCATACTGAATTTTAGATTTTTGTTAATAGAAACCGTGTAATCCTGAATGCATTGGATGTAAAAACCATTATCAGATGTGGAAAGATTGTTAGTGAACATTTGATTGCTTAGCTCCTCATTTTGTTCACGCTTACCCATTGCAAAATGCATATTTCCTTTTAAAAACCAGGCCAGATAAGCATATTTCGAAGTGTCGGCAATTTGCGAAACATAATTAATGGCTTCTTTATAGTTTGTAAGTGAGGAACTAAAAATCCCTGCCCAAAATAAATATACTTCCGGCTGCAAATCGGGCAAATCAGATGAGTCAATTTTAAAACGTTCTTTTATGATTTCATCCACATTAACCCCCGAATATTTGTTGGTAAACATCAGTTTATAATTGGAATTATATAAAGAGTTCAAACGTTCTGTATCAGGATTATATTTTGTGTAATCTGTAGGTTGATTTTTTTGAACTACTTTAATATCGTATGGCGATTTCAGATTTATCTCGCTCGATTTGAACTGAATTTTTCCTTTGGTAGTATCTAGATTGTCGTAATCACTTCTAAATTCGAAGAGTTTTTTAAATGAAGCGATTTCTTCTGCCGAATATTTTATAGAATCGTTATTCGACATCAGTTTAGCTGCAATTCGTTTGTCAGTTTCGGCGGCTCTGTAGTTTTTTATTTCATTATATTCGTCTGACCGCAAATAATATGCATAGTAAAAGGTAGGATATAAGGTAATTACAAAAGTATAATCTTCTATAGCGCCTTTATGGTCGTGCATGCGTGATTTCACATTGGCCCGATAAAAATAAGCAAACAGATTCTTTGGATTAAGCAGCACCACTTTAGAATAATCTTCCAAAGCCTCTTTATAATGCTCGTGCTGAGCTTCGAGGCTACCGCGATTATAATAACACTCGGCATTATAAGGATTCAATTCTATTACTTTCGAATAATTGTTGTGTGCATTTTCGTAATCATTTTTATCATGATAATATCCTGCCAGATAATAATAGGCCAACACATTCTGTGAGTCTTTTGAAATGGTGTATTCAAAATCTTTGCAGGCCCCAAGCGAGTCGTTCAGATTCATTTTAATTTCGCCCCTCAGAATATAGGCATTGTAATTTTTCGGCATAATGTCTATTGCATTGTTGCAATCCATCAAAGCCACATTAAATTTTTTAGCATTAAAGCTTAAAATGCTACGATTCAGAAATGCATTGATGTTTTTCGGATCGATTGTAATAGCTGTGTTAAAATCGTTGAGGGCAGCCACACTGTCGCCCAATTGGGCTTTGGCAAAGCCACGGGCATTAAAATAGTCTGTATTTATTTTGTTTAGCGATATGGCCTTATTAAAATTTAAAACAGCATCGTAATAATTTTTTTGTTCGGTTCTGATAATTCCAAGGTAATAAAAGGCAGGACTATAGCCATTATGAATGCTTGTGCATTGTTTAAAATCGGATTCAGCACCCAACTCGTCGCCCAATTCGTTTTTAGAAAAGCCTCTATAAAAATAGGCCTGAAAATTTTCGGGGGCATTATCAATTATTTTATTGAATACAGAAATGGCTCCGGCAAAATCATTGGCTTCAATTTTACGTTGTCCATCAATCATATAATAATTGATATTTAATTGAGCATGAGCATCTGTTAAACCAATTTTACCGCCAAGTAAAAGTAAAACGAAAAGATATTTATAAATGATTTTCAATAAAGAAAGGCAATTGGTTAAGCATATTTATTTCAACAAAGAACAGATTTTAAACTTGCTGTTTATAAACCGCAAAAATAGGATTTTATTGCGAGTAAGGAAGTGAAAGTTTGAAGCAAGATTGGCTGATTGAGGTATAATAAAATGATATTTTTCTTTATAATTGTAATTCTTATAAACATTTTCTTCTCTCCATCAATAAGCCAATTTGATATCAATCAGTTTTTTAATATCATTGATCAGGTTTTCGTCATTAATATCAATCCTGATTCCACGTCCTTCTGCATAAACTCTGGCTGCTTCAAGCTCTGATTTTATAGTTTGAGAAACCTTGCTTTTCAAAACTTCAACTGTAGCTTTTTGGCCGCATATCATGTTTGTAATTGTTTAAAGCTGTTGAATTGAAAGATGATGGAAAATAATATAAGTCTATTAGATTTTCAAGAAAGTTGAATCTTTAATGATAAAAAATTGTAATACTGAGGTTTTGAAAAACAAAATCTAAAGAGTGTATTTGTAGTACATATAACAACTAGACACAATAAATTGGAAAAATCAATAGGTAAATGTTTAAGCTATTGATTTAAGGTGGTTTTTTATTCATCATAAAAATATGCTGGTTTGGCGAAATTATATTCATCTATAACAATGTAAATATTAGTAGTGATAGTGTTGAAATTATTCTTCGTTATTTAAAAAAATATTTTAAATTAAAACCTGTTTTTTAGAAAATAATGCTTATCTTTGACAAAGTTTTCGTTGATAACTCTAAAATTGCCATTAAAGTAGTTTGTTTTAAACCTAGCAATTTGTTGTTGGAACCTGTTATCAATCAAAATAATGATTAATTATTTATGTTGTTAAAAGTGCGGCGTCAGCACTTAAATCACTGACAAAAGTTTATAGTATAATTTTATGCTGATTTTTTTTATCGAATTCGGGATGTGGTTATTATTGTGAATTAAATTTGAAATAAGAATTTTATAGTAAAAACTTTCGATTTTTTTTTCGCAAAATGCATTTTTTTATAGTCCTGAAAACATTAATTTTATTTTAGTCGAACAATTAAATTTTTGTAAGATAAAAATACCTACATTAGCATAAAAATTTATTCATCATTAAATTAAAAGTTTAGTAATTAAAATCAAATAATTATGAAAATAGATAGACAATTATTTTATTGGTTTACCGGGTTGTACCTGCTATTATTTGTCAACGTTAGTGGCAATGCACAAACATACAGTTGTCGGATAAAAAATTCTACTCAACTTTCCTGCAATGTTTTCGAATTTGACGTAATATTGCAACGCACAGGTAGTACTGCTTTAAATTTGGCAATATTCCAAATGGGTATTAACGTTAATCCTGCGTGAGATCGGAAGAGCGTCGTGTAGGGAAAGAGTGTTCAGAGCCGTGTA
>CAYYQJ010000199.1:0-5907 GCA_964473775.1 uncultured Bacteroidales bacterium
CCAACCAATTGTGGAAAGAAGGGTCTTTGATTTTGTAGGCGCTGAGGTTGCCTAGTGGGTCAGTGACGGCACAATGACATATTTCGCCACGCAAACCTTCGGTGAGGCTGATAGCAAAGGTGGAAGGCTGAGGATTAAAACTCTCAGCAGGCATAGGGGCGGGCGAAGGAAGCATGGGCAGCCACTGTTTGAGATAGGCGATGGATTGGAGAATTTCTTCGTTGCGGAGTTGGGTGCGGGAATAAACATCGCCATGATTTTTAAGCACAGGCTGATGTTTACTATGTTGGAACAAACCTGAAGGATGAGAGGCACGTATATCTCGTGGCAAACCAGCCATTCGGGCTGCCATACCCACGCTGCCAATCTCAGTGATTTGTTCGCGTTTTAAAGCACCAGTTTTCTCTAATCGCGACAAGAGACTGGGCAGGGTTTTCATGCGAAACCAGATTTCGTTGTAGTCGGGTTCGTAAGCATCAAAGATTTCAGTGAGTCGTTCTGAGAGTTGAGGTGTGAAATCGTAGAAGCTGCCGAAGGGACGTATGAGGCCTTTTGCGAGACGATTGCCACACCATTCCTGAAAGAAATTCACCATAGGTGTACGCAAACGACCGAGAACGGCATTGCCTAATTGATAGGCAACATCGGTACAAATGGCGGCCAGGTCGCCTGTGTGTATGGCAATGCGCTCGATTTCGATGGCCACATTTCGTTGCCAGAGGATGGCATCGGGGGCAGAGTAATTACAAAGACTTTCCCAAAGTCGCGAAAAAGCAGTGGCATGGCCGCAGGCAGTGTCGCCGGCAATGGATTCGGAGAGGGCAATACGCTGATTTAACCTGGTTTTGTTGAGAAACAATGCTTCGATGCCACGGTGTTGAAAACCGAGTTGAATTTCGAGATGTATGATGCGTTCGCCGTTGCAGATAAAACGGAAATGGCCGGGCTCTATGATTCCTGCATGTATGGGGCCTACTCCTACTTCGTGGAGTTCGTCGCTATCGATGCGAAAAAAAGGATAGTTGGCGATGGTTTTGGAGGCATCCATGCGGTTGAAAGCAAAACGGACAGGTTTCAGCCAGGGATGGCCTATGAAATTGATACCGAAGTTCTCGTGGATTTCGCGTTCGAACATATAGAAGGCAAGATGTCGCTCAGTAAGAGATTCGACAGAAACATCTTTCAAAGGACATTTCCAGGATAACAAGCTAATGCCAGCAACGGAATCGTCGGCAATGCAGCATATCAGATGCAAGCCTTCTTTGACAGGATATGCAAAGTAATTTACACAGTGATTGCTTTCGTTTGCAGTAAGCTCAAGTGTTTTTTCGAAGAACTCAGGATAAGAAAACACGGGAATATCTTCGATAGGAAGGGTGGACTGATTGAAAATTTTTACTGTTTCCATCCTGATTAAATTATACATTGATTAAGAAAAGCGGTGAAAGCCTGAGGCGGAAAATAGGCAAGCCAAATGGTGGCCAGCAAGAGAATCATCAGGGGAGCAAGTTCGAGGTATCTTATTTTACCGAAGGTAGGTTCTTTGGTGGTATCTTCCGAAAAAATCATGTTCAAAGCATTGCGTGTGAAAGCAAAGATAACGAAGGTGAGTAGGATCAAAAGCAAAGACATTTCCCAATAATGTCCGGCGGAGAAAAGCCCTTTGAAGATAAGAAATTCGCTAACAAAAAGCCCTGAAGGCGGAATGCCTCCAAGAAACAACAGCAGCATGAGAAAGATGAGGGCCGCAATGGGGGCTTTGCCCAGATAATCTTTGATGGAGCTGATTTTATAAGTACGAAAATGATGAAACACTGCCCCGAAATGGAAAAACAGACCCGACTTAAGAAAGGAATGCAAAATGAGATGTAAAAACACGGCATAAAGTACAGGGCCTCCCACTGAAAGCCCAATGGCAACAAGGCCAATATGCTCCAGACCGGAATAGGCTCCCAAACGTTTGAGGTTTCCGGCAAACATCATATAAATGGCTGCAATCAAAACACTCAGCATACCAGTCCACATGAGCAGGGTGTTCATAAATTCGAGGATATCGGCAGCAGAAAGTGCATGATAAAAACGATATAAGGCCATGAAACCCGCATTCATCAGTGCTGTTGAAATAAACGCACCTACAGGAGATGGAGCCACTGTAAGTGCATCAACTTTGATGGTTTGCAACGGAAACAATCCAAGTTTGGTGCTGAAACCAACGAGGATAAAGAGGAAAACCATCTTCATCCAAAATGGGTTTGCTGTGGCTGCCTGTGCATAAATGGAAGCAAAGGAAAGGTCGTAGATGCCTTGCGACTGAACTGCCATTCCAAGAAATATGATGCCTACAAAAGCCAGAGCCACACCAATGGAACAGATGAAAACATATTTCCAGGTGGCTTCGAGGCTCAGGGCATTGCGTTCGTGATAAATCAACAGTGAAACACATAGGGTGGTGGCTTCAACAAACACCCATAATAAACCTGCATGTGCCGAAAGATATACCCCCGTAACAGAAGCAATGAGCATGATAAGTGCCATGCCAAAAATAGCACCACGGAAAGGATTGTCGCGGTTGCGCCTGAGATAAATAAAGCTATAGAAAACGGTAAAATAAGAGAGTATGGTGAGTACCGTTAAAAAGATGAGGCCGGCATGGTCGAAGAGGAAATATTCCAGTTCGGTTTGGCCTAACTTTGTAAATGCATATAAATTAAGAGAAGTTTGAATCAACATAAAAACAACAAGAGCTGCACGGGTGGCAAAACGCTTTCTAAGCAGTATGGTGACAGCGGCTAAAAATACAGCGATTGAAAAATAGATACCCAATATCATAACTTAGTCTTTAAGATTGGATAAATTGTCGATGCTCATTTCTTCGAATGTATTGCCGATTCTGTTCAGGAAAAGACCTAAAACCAGCACGCTTACAAAAATATCTAATAAAATACCCATGTTCACAAGCATGGGCTGATGGGCTCCAATCGTCAGGGATAAAAGAAAGACTCCGTTCTCGAGAATCATATAACCCATCATGTGAGTGATGATTTTTTTACGGGAAATAATGATGTAAATCCCAGTTAGCAAGGATGCAAATGCTACCATGAAATCAGCTTTGGTGTTTTTTTCCAGACCGAGAACTCCTGAAATAACATAAGAAAGGATGATGAAGCCCGTAATGATAATCAACGACCAGAAATAAGAAACAAAAGGTTCCGTTTCTCTTACAATTTTGTTTTTACGAAGAATGTACGACAGAAACCAGGGAATGGCAACGGCCTTGAAAACTATGGTTTCGAGAAGAATCATGGCCAAATTGAACCAATTGATTTCTGTAAGCTTCAGGAAGGTAATGCCAAATAAGAGAAAACCCTGAAGAGCCAACATCCTGATAAAGATATTCAAACGGTTTGAAATACCGATGAACAGTAGTGTGAATGAAAAAACAGTGAGCAGAATGGTTTCCATTTTTTATTTTTCTAAAAATAATAATATGCCTACAAAAATCAGAAAAGCGAGAGAAGTAAGCGATAAGATAAACTGCGGGTTATGATTCATTCGGAAACGAGCCATGAAGGATTCAATAAAAGCTACACTGATGGCGAATATTGCCTGAATACCAATAAATAATAAGATACTGCTCCATAAAGCGGCTTCGAAGATAAAAAAGTTGGCCATAATGGTTCCGAAAACAACGAATTTCATGGCATTGGAAAGTAGAATCAATCCGAGGTCGAAACCACTGTTGTCGAGAATCATTACTTCGTGAACCATGGTTAATTCCAGATGAGTGCGAGGGTCATCTACCGGCAAACGGCATGTTTCAACCAGGGTGAAAAGGAAAATCATAAAGGTGGACATGATACCGATTCCATAAGCAAACCCGGAACCATTGCGCATGGTGATAAAAATATCATCAAAGGAATAATGTCCAGTAAATAATACCAACGAGCCAAATAATATAAGAATGGCTGGTTCGGCAAGCATTCCGAAATGGGCTTCGCGGCTGGCCCCCATTCCTTCGAAACTGCTGCCTGTATCCATAGCAGAAACAATAGACAAAAAACGTCCCAATCCCAGCATGTAAATGAAAAATACAAAGTCGCCTTCAAAGGAAATGATGGCTTTCCAGGGGCCTATTGGGAGAACCAAAGCAGCGCAAATAATAGCTGACAGAGAAATGGTAGGTGCAATCCGGAAAATGATTCCTGTTGTATTGCTGTAAACACTGCCTTTTCGAAACAACCTCATCATGTCTTTGAGTGGCTGCAACAAACCGGGCCCTTTTCGTCCGCTAAGCAGGCTGCGGGTGATGTTGATTACGCCCGGAAAAAGCAGTGCTATTATTATAATTAGTATAATGTTCATGTCTGCTTAACTGAAAAATTCAATGATTAAAATAATGATGATAAAGAGGAATCCATACATCAAATAACTTTGAGTCTGTCCATTCTGAAATATTCTGAATCGACCCAGAAAACTTACCACTTTTTCTAATGGGCCTGAAATCAAACGGTCTTCGATGCGATCTTGTGAATGACTTTCATAAGAATACGACTTTTTAGGAAAAATGGCTTCGATATTTATCTTATTCTTTTTCACTGAAATCATTCCTTGAAAAAGCTTGCGGAATGTTCTGGCAAACGAACTAGCAGTATATTGCATGCGGGGATTTGGAGCCACATATCCGCAGCCCCAGGTTTCGCTGCTTGTTATGGCGGCATTTCGTTGTGCCATTTTCCTGATTAAAAATATAAGAAGAATGAGACCAATAAAAATGCCCGACACCAAAGAAATGCCTGACAAAGTAGTCGAAAATCCAGAAAATACAGATTGTATATCGGCATCAGCATTAATCATTTGCAAGGGTCTTTGCATGGCGCTCAATATAACAGAAGGGAAAATTCCAATAAAAACAATGCAAGCTGTAATAAACATCATGGGAGCTTTTTTTACCCAACCCATTTCAACGGCTTCTTTAGGCAAAGGCTTACGTGGACTTCCCTGAAATACGATGCCAAAAGCCTTGGTAAAACACAGTATGGCAAGTCCTCCAATGAGTGCCAAGGCTGCAATAACCATTACAAATGCCAGTGATTCGGAAAGTCCGAATAAATGTATGGATTTGAAAAGTCCTGAAAAAATGATGAACTCCGAAATGAATCCGTTGAAAGGGGGCAAACCACAAATAGCAATAGCACCAATGAGGAAAAAAGCGGCAGTATAAGGCATTTTCTTTCCCAAACCACCTAACTGCTCAATGTTTACGGTGCCTGTAGATTGATACACATTTCCTGCGCTGAAAAACAAAAGGGATTTAAACAAACTGTGGTTGAGTGTGTGCAACAATGCACCTGCAAAGCCCAAAAAAGTCAAAGTGGTGTTTCCATAGCCCATTCCCAATGCACCCAAAGCAATGCCAATTCCAATTATACCTATGTTTTCTATGCTATGATAAGCCAGCAATTTTTTCAGATTGTGCTGAATAATGGCCAACATCACTCCATAAACACCGGAAGACACAGCAAATATCATGATAATCCAACCAATGGTAACCATATCGGCCGGATGTTGTATTACTACACGTATGATTCCGTAAATACCTACCTTAATAATTACTCCTGACATGATGCCCGAAAGATGCGAAGGAGCAGCAGGATGGGCATGAGGTAGCCAGGTATGGAAAGGGATGAATCCCGATTTGATGCCGAAACCCGCAAAGAACATCAGAAATACGAATAAAGAATACTGAGGGCCTGCCTGTTCGGGTAAAGATGCCAAATCTGTGAAGGATGTCCCGCCTGTAAGAAAATACAGCGAAAAAGTGCCAATGAGTAAAAAAACCACACTCATGTGCATTTGAATGAAGATCGGAAGAGCACACGTCTGAACTCCAGTCACCTGAAGCTATCT
>CAYYQJ010000200.1:0-5905 GCA_964473775.1 uncultured Bacteroidales bacterium
GTCGAGTTCTTTGGCCGACATGGGCGGAAAGGGCGGATTCACCACCACAAATTGCTGCCCGCTTCGCTGCACAAGAGTCTTGGCTTTTAGTTTATTCGATTCGGTTTCAATTTCTGTGAAGGCTTTATTAAACAGAAGCTTGCTTTTGAGGCAATCTTCATGAGAAGGGAGTCGTATCAAATCATCTGCATCTTTCACATCCTCAGCATTTGCAAGATATGCAATCTGAGGAATGTTGCGTGCCTGCAACAAATTACCTCCCGATTTAAAAATGCCCATAAGGTTGCGCAAAGGCATGATTCCCGAACCATAAATGAGCAAATCGGCCCCCGATTCAGTCAGAATGGAGGGTTTCAACTGGTCGCTCCAATAATCATAATGCGTAAAACGCCTGAGCGAGGCCTCCACCCCACCCAAAATTACGGGCACATCGGGATAGATTTGTTTTAATATTTTTGTATAAACCACTGAGGCATAATCGGGGCGAAAACCAGACACATTGCCTGGAGTATAAGCATCGTTGGAACGCAGCCGCTTGAAAGCCGTGTAATGATTCACCATGCTGTCCATATTTCCGGCAGTGACGCCGAAAAACAAACGGGGTTTGCCAAGCTTTTTGAAATCGCGCAAATCATCGCGCCAGTTGGGCTGAGGCAAAATGGCCACTCGAAAACCCTCACTTTCTATCAAACGCGCCACCATGGCATGCCCGAAACTGGGATGATCCACGTATGCATCGCCGCTTATGATGATCACATCCACATAATCCCAACCTCTTTTGTCAAGCTCGTCTTTCGAAACGGGCAACCATTCATTCGCCATTTGCACCTATTTATGAAGCAAAAGTACGAAGATTAGCCCAATATTCACGTTTTTGTGGCAAATGGGTATTGATGATTAAATCATTTTTACTACTTTTGTATAGATAATACTTTTAAAATGAAGATACTTTTCGCCACCAAAACTAATTTACATCTGCAAAATGTGCTGCATGAAGCAGGACATCAATGTGATATTAATATAATGAAAGATTCCATAGAACTCAATAAAGTAATAGGTTATTACGATGGAGTGGTAATAAACAGCCGATTTGTTATCGATAGAAAAATTATCGACCGGGCAACCAATCTAAAGTTTATCGCCCGTGTGGGTGCAGGCATGGAAAGCATTGATGTGAAGTATTTGGAAGAAAAAGGAATACTTTGCTTCAACTCGCCCGAAGGCAACCGACAGTCGGTGGGCGAACACACCTTGGGACTTTTGCTCAATCTGCTTCACCGACAAAGTCTGTCGGACCGTCAGATTCGCGATGGTAACTGGCTGAGGCTTGAAAACAAAGGCATGGAACTCGACGGAAAAACTGTGGCCATTATTGGTTATGGAAATATGGGCTCGGCCTTTGCACGTTGCCTGGCAGGATTTAAAATAAAAGTGATTGCTTACGACAAATATAAAACCGGCTATACAGATAGGTTTGTTCGCGAAAAAACTTTGAAACAGGTGTTTAATGAAGCCGATATTGTGAGCATGCATGTTCCTCTTACTGACGAAACACGATATATGGTGAATGAAGTGTTTCTGCATTCCTTCAAGAAAAACATTTTTCTACTGAATACAGCGAGAGGCAAAATATTGAATACCGAAGATTTGGTGAGCAAACTAAAGTCGGGTAAGGTACTGGGTGCCGGTTTGGATGTGTTAGAATACGAATCCTTATCTTTTGAAGGACTTGCCATATTCGATTATCCTGAACCTCTGCAATATTTAATCTTTGCAGAAAATGTGATTCTTACGCCACATATTGCAGGTCTTACGGTGGAAGCCGATCTGAAACACGCTAAAGTGCTTGCCGATAAGATACTTTCAGCTTTTAAATAAGAATACTCTGGTGTGGATTTTCTTAAAGGAAATCCATATACCAACAGAACAAATGAAGAAAATGGGTGAATTTCTGAATTCAAAGTATTATTTTTGTCGAAAAATTGAATAGAACATGAATGCAACAAAAAAGTTATTTCACGGAAAAACACTGGCTATATTAACAGGTGGGGGCGATACTCCTGCTCTGAACTCAAGTATTGATTCCATACGCAACCGCGCTTCCCTATTGGGTTATAAGGTATATGGCATACGTAAAGGATGGAAAGGTTTGCTGGGCGATGGCGATATTGTTGATCTTTCGCATCAGCCTTATGATGGTATGTATGGAGGAACGGCATTGTTATCGAGCCGTACCAACCCATTTCCATCAAAGAAGAATCCTGAAGACCGTGTTCCACAAATTTTGCGCAATCTGGAGCGTTATAAAATTGATGTAATTGTTACCATTGGCGGAGATGATACCAATGGAGCAGCCAAAAGATTATACGAGCAGGAAGGTATTCCTGTGATAGGTTTCCCAAAAACCATTGACAATGATTTGCGTACACGCACTATGCATCATTTTGATGGAAAAGAAATTGAGGCGGTGCTTTGTCCCGGATTTCCATCAGGAGCTAAAGGTATTATGGAGTTCACCAACCGATTACGTACTACAGCCGAATCGCATTCGCGCATTATTGTAATGGAAGTGATGGGCCGCGATGCAGGTTGGTTAACAGGTGCTTCTATATATGGAGGAGCCGAACTGGCACTGATTCCGGAGTTTGAAATCACTAAAGAACGTAAAGATTTGTTCTTCGAAAAAGTGAAAGAAGCTTATATGAGTTCGAAAAAGAAATCATTGATTATCGCCGTTTCTGAAGGAGTTCGCTGGTATGATGAAGCCAAAGACAAACTGGATGTGGTTTATGCCAGTTCTGAGGTGGATGAATACGGACATCCAAGGTTTGGCGGAATCAGTGGTGTGATAGCTTCTGAAATTTCGAATAAACTGAAGATTGAAGCCCGTGCACAAATTTCAGGGTATTATGCCCGCGCCGGAGAATGCCGCCTTTATGACCGTAGATTGACACAAACTCTGGCTGATAAGGTGGTTGATTTATTGCTTCGCAAAGAATACGGACAAATGCCCGTGTTGAAAAATATAGTTCGCTTTCAGGAACTTGAAGAGTTTAATACCTCTTCGGTTGATATGGGTTCTATTGGCAATAAACCTTTGGAAGACATTTATTATGATGTGAATAACTTTAAATTCACCTCTGCATACAATCATTTTCTGCAATTGATTTTAGGAGAGAAACATTTCCTTGAGTTTGATTATGATTTTCCTGTGGTGATTCCTGGGTAAAAAAGGAAAGAAGTATTAGGGAAAAAGCGAAAGGTCTATCGATGGCCTAAAATATTTGGATTCTGATTGAATAATCAAATATTCAGAATCAAGTATTGAAGAGATTGTAGTTAGGAGGTATTAGCAAGAATCAAGTAGTGAACTTATTTAATAATCACTGTTAAATAATAAAAAAATCATTACCTTAGCCAAACCTTTTTACTAAATCAAAATATGGAGGTTTATTATGAAAAAAATCTTTATCGCCATTCTCTTTTTTATTGGCATAGGTTGTTCTGTCAATAGTTTCGCGCAAAAAAGCACTACTTATGTTGTTCTTACAACCGTGAGTCCATCCGACCCTTATTATGCCGCTGCTCAGGCTTTGGCAAACTATCGAAGTGCGCAAATCATCCATTTTTCTTACGATTCCATTACAGAATTGATTCCTGTATTGACTAATTTGGCTCCCCGATATGTTGCTGTGGTGCTTAAACCTATTGATTTAAACATAAACATGGTGAGGAAGTTTCTTGTACTGAGTACCAACCTTGATAGTGACCCTTTCAGTGATTTTTCTTACGGATACATTACAGGAGCTACGGCACAGGATGCTCTGAACTTCGTAAATAATATAAAATATGCTGAAACCCATGCCATTCAAAACTATCCTTTGAATGTGGGTGGCTATGCCGCATCTTCATTAAACTTTGTGTATCAGGGTGCGGGTAACTTTATGAAATATCTTAACCCTCCCGTTTTCAATAGTATTTATCTTGAGACGAGCGATTCGGGTTCGGGGCATGATTTTTTTATGGCAAATACTTCCTACATGCTCAACAACAAGCTTCTCGACATTGGATACAACGGTGATGCACATGAACTCTGGCTTTTTGAAGGGGGAAACTCTACTCCCAACCCTCCCGTTTGGGTTTACGACAGTACTAAAATAGAAGATACTGCTTATGCTCGTACAGGTCTCAGTAGTTTTGATATCAGTACACTGAACCTCTATCCTGCAGTGGCTTTTAATGGGGCATGTCATTCAGGGGAACCGAAAAAGGTGATGATAGAAGGGGATATTGCAGCTACTTTTGGAGATACACAAGGACTGGTGAAGTTTTATACGATGAGCGACACTTTCAGCTTCTGTCTTGCAATCCTGAAAACGGGTATTACGGGATATTTTGCTCCTTGCGGGGCCAATAATGCCAATGATCAGGCAGAGGAAGTGTATAATGCTTTTCTTTTTAATGAACCTTTGGGCGATATTCAGAAAAGAAATGTTGATGGGGTGGTTATGGGTTGTTTGGGCAACAGGCCTAACCTAAGAATTTATCAGGAAGGCAGCTCATCGTGGGATGATGATATCCTTTCTTCGGGTACTTTCAATGTGAATGATTGGTCGGGGGCGAGCAGCATGCTGGGTGGAAAAGCCAACCGTATTTACATAGGCGATCCTTTGTATAATCCTTATAAATTTGATCATTCTGATTCGCTTAATATCACTAAATCTGTAATTGATTCTATCACTTCCAGCACTTTTGATATTAAACTCACTTACAAAAAGCCTGCTGCAGCAGTTGCGTATTTCCCCGTATGGGATAAATTCCATTTTAGTGATACGCGCATTTATATTCCTGTGGAATTACCCGCATTTTGTGGAGATATTACTCACTTTGCCGTTATTGATTCGTCAGGGCCTTATCATATTGTGATACATGCTTTGGAACATTTTGATGGTAAAAACATTTTACACATTGAGGTGGATATTCCTGACAATATGTATGCTGCTATCAATTACAATATCCGTTTTAGAATCAGTTATCTGCCTTCGGGAATAGAAGAAAACGGGATTGATTTGGTTTCGCAATATGATGTGTATCCAAATCCTGCATCAGACAACATACATATTAAGTATTGTTTGGACAGGAAATCTGATGTTAGTTTGAACATGTATGATATTACAGGACGATTGATTAAAAGTATTGAACATGGTGTGCAGGAATCGGGGGTTCATGAAATCAATCTGCAAAATCATGGAGATATTGAAAGTGGGATTTATTTTATTTGCCTTGAGGTGGGGAAAAACAAAGTGACGAGGAAGTTGGTTGTGGGTGATTGGTGATTTGGGAAAGATTATTTGGGATTGGGTGATTGGAGATAAAAAATTTCGGACTGATTATTTGAATAATAATTTTGACTAAATGCGATTGATGGTTGCATAAATGTGATTGGTGAACTTCTGAGTGCGATTGACGCACTTTTTAATAGTGAATGTGAAAGGTTTAAAATGAATAAACTGGTGTTGCATTGAGGATGACTATTTGCTGAGAGGAAGTTTACGACGTTTGACCGCAATACTGTTAGAAATTGGCAAGATGTTGGCAAGAGCGCCAAGGAAGGTGTTAACCGGCCAACCGGAGAATTGGAGGGGAGGACAAAAAGAGTGTTCGAATAACTCAAATTTTAGTGGTTAATAAACTTTTTTTATTACTTTTGAAAGACTCAGAGGAAGTAGCCGCACTCCTAACTAGTGTTTACACCTGTCAGTGAATCTTGCTTTGTTTGTTATACCATTACCCTTTATATATTAGTCCATAAATGTTAATAACTTTTTTTTAATTACGATTGGACTAATTTATAAAAGGCTATTTTTGTAAAAAAGAGAAATATGTCAGCACCGAAAACCTTTAC
>CAYYQJ010000201.1:0-5897 GCA_964473775.1 uncultured Bacteroidales bacterium
ACCAAACCTACTTAAGAAGTTATAATAGATCAACCTTTTCTGTAAACAATAAGGTAATGCTTCGACTTTGCTCAGCAACCATAAGGTTGGCTTTCTACTGCAATTATCTGGTTACTAAGGTTTATTGCGAAAATAAGGTTTTTAAAATTGCTTTTATGATTCTTTGTGAAATCTTAGTGGCTTAGAGTCTTAGTGGCATTTTTTGTTTTTATCTTTTCGGCATGAAGAAAACTTTTCAAGAAGAGTACGATGAGTTTATCTACTTTTACCAAAAACACTGAAACACAAATAAGGTAATAAGGTTTGGTTGTTGGTGTATCAGCTTGGTTACTAAGGTTTATTTGTGTAAATAAGGTTTTTAGAATTGCTTTTTTGATTCTTTGTGAAACCTTAGTGACTTAGTGTCTTAGTGGCATTTTATGTTTTTAAAATATTGGAGTGTACTCTATTTTCAAATCAGCCAATTTTCAAATATCATATTCTCTTCAATCAGTTCATTTGTTATGCGGATATGAGATTTGGAAGATGCTCAAATTACATAGATTTAAACTCAGCGAACTACCTTATTGCCAAATTTTGCTTTAAAAACAGCCCAAATAAATTTTGAATTTCCTACAAGGTAACGCTTCCACATGCGACGTGGTTCCTGGGCAAAACGATAGAACCATTCCATACCTATGTTTTGCATCCAAGCTGGTGCTCTTTTCGTAAAACCGGAAATTACATCAAATGTACCTCCAACACCCATAGTGAAGTTTACATTTGACAAAATATCACGATACGCATACATAAAGTTCTCCTTACGTGGAGAGGTTATTGCAACAAATAACATCTGGGCACCACTATCGGCAATTTGCTTGGCCACTACTACCTCTTCTTCCTTCGTGAAATACCCATTGCTGTAACCAGCGATAATTGAGTAACCATATTTTTCAGCAATAATCTCAACCACCTTATTAACTACCTCTTCTTTGGCCCCCAAAAAGAAACATTTGTAACCTTTTTGAAAGGCTAATTCTAACAAATGCTGCATTAAATCAACTCCGGCCACTCGTTCAGGTATATGTTTGCCCAGAAAGCGAGCAGCCCAAACAATACTTTGACCATCAGCATTAATTATATCACAGGAAATAACACTTTCAAACAATTGTTTGTCTTTTTGCATTGAAACAACTTTTCCTGCATTGATTACTACATGATTAATCCGCATATTTAGTTGGATTGAATCATCTATCAGTTTTATCGTCTCACTCATTGTAATAGAGTCGACAGGGATTCCTAAAAAATCAATCTTCATAAATTAATACAATAGTTTTAAAAAGAAATCCGATGGTAATAATAGCTATTATCTTATTTTTTAAATATCCCTGCAAAATCGAGTATCACTTTATCTTCTCTATATTCCAATGCTTTGAATACCTGGTGAGCAACCAAGAAGGCAACAATATCAGCTTTTTCATAAGCTTCCTTGTACTCAGTTAGTTTGAAAACATTATGCTCTTTAATATTTGGTTCCACAATCATAAAACCGTTTTGTTCCGATTGCATTACTTTTTGAGCAATATATTTGGCTGGACTTTCCCTTAAGTCATCAATATTCGGTTTGAAAGCCAAACCCATTATTGCAACTTTGGGCTTACTTCCATGTTTTAATTCAAATTCAAGCATGGTTGAACGAATTTTTTCAGCGCACCAGAATGATTTATAATTGTTGATTTCACGGGCTTTCCCAATTATTTGCGATTCTCTGGGGAAATCAGCAGTGAGAAAGTATGGATCAACTGCAATACAATGACCACCTACACCACAACCTGGCTGAAGGATATTTACTCTGGGATGTTTGTTAGCCAATTCGATCAATTCCCAAACATTGATGTTTGCTTTGTCGCAAATCAAAGAAAGTTCGTTTGCAAAGGCTATCTGAACATCACGCGAGGAATTTTCTGTTAACTTGCACATCTCAGCTGTACGTGCATTTGTAGCGTGTAATTTACCTTTAACAAAAGTGGCATAGAAATCCTGTGCCTTTTTTGTCGATTTTTCATCAATACCACCAATAACCCGGTCATTGTGTATTAATTCATACAATACATTCCCAGGTAAAACACGTTCTGGACAATAGGCTATACCTATTTTTCCGATTAATTCGGGTCTGATGGTATAAATTAAACCAGCCATTTTATCTGTTGTTCCGACTGGTGAAGTTGACTCTATGATATAAAGATCACCTTTCTTCAGGATTGGCACAATAGCATTTGTAGCTGCTTCTACATATGAAATATCTGGTTCATGAATACCTTTAAATGGTGTTGGAACTACGATCAGGTAAACATCGCTTATTTCTGGTTTTAAAGATGCCCGCAAATTTTGTTTTTTTACAACCTGACTGACCAATTCACCTAAGCCAGGTTCAATGATATGGATTTCGCCTTTATTGATGGTTTCAATAACTTTGGGATTGATATCAACCCCTAATACTTTGATGCCTTTAAAAGCAACTATTGCCGCGGTGGGAAGGCCAATATAGCCTAAACCCATAAAACAGATTTGTTGATCCATTGATGATAATTTAGTATGTTTTTTCGTTCAATTTTTAGCTTAAAACGATAGGTCTTTTAAAGTCGCAACAATTTGTTCACAGGCTTTCCCATCTCCATAAGGATTTGAAGCTTGCGACATGGTTTGATAAAAGCTTGTATCATTAAGCAAATGTGAGACTTCAGAAATAATTTTCACCCTATCTGTGCCGACAAGCAATACAGTACCTGCATCAACTGCTTCCGGTCTTTCGGTCGTGTCTCGCATAACCAGGACAGGTTTACCCAAACCCGGAGCCTCTTCCTGAATGCCACCTGAATCGGTAAGCACTAAATAACTTATGCTCATCAAATACACAAACGGAAGGTAATCAAGAGGGGCGATCAAATGGACATTCGTGGTAATGTTATTATCGTTATTACCCAATATCGCATTCACTGGCTGAAGAACATTGGGATTAAGATGAACCGGATAAACAAAATCCACTCCCTGATATTGACCAGCCAATTCTTTGATTGCATGGCAGATATTCAGAAACCCCTCTCCGAAGTTCTCCCTGCGGTGACCGGTAATCAATACCAATCGACGGGTTGATGACCAGGAATCTAAAAGTGCTTGGTTAATACCCTGCTCTACAATTGTTGAACATATTTCAGTTTTTGAATTCGGATTCATTTTGATTTTTTCGATTACCAAATGTAAGGCATCAATTACAGTATTTCCAGTAACTAACACTTTTTTATCATCAATTCCTTCATTTAGAAGGTTTTGACGGCTTAATGACGTGGGTGCGAAGTGCAGCGAGGCAATCTTGCTCGTAATTTGACGGTTCATTTCTTCTGGCCATGGGCTATAAATGTTATGGGTACGCAATCCTGCTTCAATGTGTCCAACAGGAATTTGTTGATAAAATGATGCTAGCGCTGATGCGGTTGAAGTGGTTGTATCACCATGAACCAATACCAAATCTGGTTGAACTTCTTTCAACACATCTCGCATTCCGGTTAAAATACTCGCAGTGATATCATATAAATCTTGGCCTTTTTTCATAATGGCCAAGTCATAATCGGGTATAATCTCAAATATCCGCAATACCTGATCCAGCATTTCTCGGTGTTGACCAGTAACACAAACAAAGGTTTGAAATGTTTCTGTCTCTAGTTGCAAAGCTTTAACTAATGGAGCCATTTTTATAGCTTCTGGTCGAGTACCGAATATTAACAATATTTTTTTCATTCTTTGATTTGATTTTGCTTTACAAATAATAAATAATGTGATAGCCCTAAAAACATCCACGCCTGCGACCATCTCATATATGGGATTTTGTTTGTAGAATAGTTGTTTTTTTGAAAATAGAAATATCCAACTTTTGATTGCATATTTTCTATTGTCCAATTTAGCACTCTTTCTGCTAGTTCCCTATATTCTTTAAGTTTGTCCAACTTTCTCAATGTAACTATTAATTGAGCTGGTGCATGAATATCTACCGGAAAGATGGAATTATGATAATATTTTGACATGCCCTCTGTCGTGAAAAAGGTTTTTATATAAAAATCAAATCCCTTATCAATATTATTTTGAAAACGATTATCACCTGTAAATTTTTGATATTCAGCAATACATTCCAAATTATACCCTGTATGAAAATTATCAATCCATTGGTGATGGGGTAGTGGACTATAAACCCAAGAACCATCTTGGTTTTGATGCCTGATACAAAACTCAATTGTTTTTCTTGCCTCGGTCAATAATTCATTTTCTTTTGTAAAGTGATAAATTCTTGACAATAATCGTGAGCCAAGCAAACTAGCATTAAATACCTGTGTTTTATCTAAAGGGGAATAGGAAAATGCAAAACCCCCATCCTCATCATAAGTTCTATTTAAATCTTTTAAAACAAAGTCTTTTGATGATATAGCAACCTGAAGGAATTTTTCATTTGCGGTTAATTCATAAGCATCAAACAAAGCATTTGCTATAAAGCAAGTGGCAACTACTGTTGGTGTATATTTAGGCTGAAAAAATGCTTTTGCTTGCCAATCAAAATTATATCCCCAACAAGCACCGGAATAACCTATACTTTGAAATTCAATTATTTTATATGCTAAAAAATTAATGGTAGTTAAACACTTCTCTTTTGCTTCCAGTTGATACAAATTACAATAGGCAGTTAAAAAAAGTCCCAAAGCTTTAGGATTATAGTCCTTTTCAACAAGAAAAAGTTTCCTAAAATTTATGGGGCTTTTTTTAAATATCTGTATCCAAACTAAGCGTGCTAATTTTGAATTTCTTAAGAAAGGAAATAATTTAAATACCATACTGTTTAATCCATCATAACAATCCCATCCTTTAAAATCTTGCTTTTCGCAATATTTTTTTACTAGATTAAAACTTTCTTCAATAGTCATAATATTCTATAATTCAATCAACTGAGGCATTCCAGTACTCAAACTATCTTGTATTTTAAAAGTGGTTAATGTCGTATAAACTAATGATTCAAAATCAATTGGACTTTCTCCTCCTGTTTTTATAGAATTCAGAAAAGCTTCAACTTCTTGCTTATGACCTTTTCCTGAATTATCAATGTTTTTTGCTTTATTATTAGAATATAATATTCCTTTCTGAAAATCATGAATAACAAAACATTTATTACCTCCAAATATTTCTAATTCTTCCTTCGCCATAGATTTATCACCGTTCGCTACATAAGTTAAATTTCCCAAGGAGCCATTTTTAAATTTTATTTGAATACATATATTGTCATCATTTTTAATCTTGTTACTTTCGGTGGAAATACATTCCGCAAAAACTTTCACAGGAATAGAGCCAGTAAAAAATTGCATTAAATCAATAAAATGGCACATTTCTCCAATTATTCGGCCACCACCCGCAGATGTTTGTGTCCAATGATCTTTGGGTATATATCCGGCATTCACTCTGAAATTCATAACAATGGGTTCTCCTATGTTTTCAAACTCCCCTTTTGCTTTTATACTCACAGGTGCAAACCGGCGATTAAATCCTACCATCACTTTCACATTTTGCGCCTTATTATAATTTTCAATTACTTCATTTAATTCATCTATATTCAATGCCAATGGTTTTTCAACAAATACATGTTTGTTTGCTTTCAGACATTCTATTACAAATTTAGAATGCGTATCATGTTGGGTAGCAATAAAAACAGTATTAATATCTTTGTTTTCGAAAATATCATTTGCTGAAGTTGAAGATTTTGCAAATCCAAACTTTTGAGCTACATTTTTTGAATTAATACTAGTAAAAGTAACCACTGTATCCATTGACGCTTGGTTCAATACATTGGGCAGCAAATAGCTTTGAGCAAAACTTCCTGCTCC
>CAYYQJ010000202.1:0-5889 GCA_964473775.1 uncultured Bacteroidales bacterium
TGCTCTTCCGATCTTTAATAATGATTTCGAGAAAACGATACGACATCTCGTTAAAATTCCCGAAAAAGATTGCCTTAAACACGGCAGTTTTTTTAGCCTGACTGATGATGGGGCTTTCGAGCAGATGACGGAAATCTTTGTTTGAAGCACAAATATTGTTTAGCTCCAGCATATCATTATGCACTGCCTCAAGCAGCTTTTGCTCCTGAGCAAGTTCAAACAATGCTTTTGCATATCTTCCGGCTATTCTTCCTGTATTCATTTTGAAAACCGTTGGTTAGTTAAAATTAACTTCATCCAAAAACTTGCTTATCAGTTTATCCTGCTTTTCGTCTTTAGCAAGTTCCTGTTGTATCAGTTTCTCGGCAATTTCTATCGATAATACAGCTATCTGATTTTTCAATTCTGTCAAAGCCTGCATTTTTTCATATTGAATACTGTCTTTTGCCGATTCCACAATACGGTTGGCTTCTTCAGTAGCTTTGGTGCGGGCTTCTTCAATTATTTTTTCTCGCACTTCGCGGGCATTACGCAGCAAAGCATCTCTTTCGTCTTTTGCTTCTTTCAGTAATTCTTCGTTGCTGAATTTCAAAAGTTTCATTTCTTCGCGGGCTTTTTCGGCTTCATGCAACGCTTCATCAATTTTTGTTTCGCGTTCGTTCAGCATTTTCATGATGGGTTTCCATGCATACTTTCCGAGTATTAATACAAGGAAGAGGAACGACAGGGTCATCCAAAAAATAAGTCCGATACTGGGTTGTACGAGTTCCATATTTCTGTTTTTTAATTATTCACAAAAATCTTCGCCCGCCAACCAACCGTTGCCGGACAAAGATTCTTTCTGTCTTTTTAGATAAATAATATCAAAAGACAAACAACAATTGCAAAGAAAGCAACGCCTTCAATTAAAGCGGCTGCGACAATCATATTCGAACGAATATCGCCAACTGCTTCAGGCTGTCTTCCTATTGATTCCATGGCGCCTTTACCGATGTTACCAATTCCAAGACCTGCTCCGATTGCTGCAATACCTGCTCCAATACCTGCTCCCATTTTTGCAATTGGGGCATAAAGAGAGGCATCTAATAATACTGACATGAGTGACATAATTTTGATTTTTAGTTTATATATATGGTGTTTGATTAATGTGCTGTTTCGTGATGCTCGGCTGAGGCCATGCCAAAATAAAGTGAGGATAATAAAGTAAACACATAGGCCTGAATAAATGCTACCAAAAGTTCGAGCAATCCCATAAAAATATAGAAGAAAACCGATACTATTGAAAAACCGTAGCCGGCACCATGACTAATGGCTCCGAAAATAAATATCAGACTGATAAATCCCAGTCCGATGATATGTCCTGCTGTGATATTGGCAAAAAGACGAACCATCAATACAAAAGGTTTTGTTATCACTCCGATAATTTCTACCAATGGCATCAATGGAATGGGTATTTTCAACCACCAGGGAACTCCGGGGGCATTATAAATTTCTTTCCAGTAATGTTTGTTGCCGCTAAAGGTGGTTATCACAAAAGTAAAGATTGCCATCACCAGTGTAACCGAAATATTTCCCGTCAGATTAGCTCCACCAGGGAAGAAAGGGATTAAACCCAACAAGTTATTAAAGAAAATAAAGAAAAATACAGTCAATAAAAAGGGCATGTATCTTTCGTAACGTTTTTCGCCTATCGATGATTTGGCAATATCGTCGCGGATAAAAATAATCAGCGGCTCTATCATCGATTGCAATCCTTTGGGGGCAGCATTGTTCTGACGTTTATACTTACGTGCCATTGAAAGGAATATCCAGGTAAGTAAAAATACGCTGATAAACAGTGAAAATACGATTTTGGTGATAGAAAAATCAAGCGGCAAAGCAGCATTTTCAATTACTTTGCCGGCCTCGTCCACTTTCACAATTTTTCCTTTGTGTTTGCCTTCCATTTCAAGCTTATAGCCATTGTAGTTTTCTTCGCCATGATGAAAACGGCTCGACATAAAGCATACTATTTTGCCATTATCATACAGAATTACAGGAAGTGGAATAGAAATAGGTTTGCCGTTGTATTCTGCAATATGCCATTCGTGAGCATCCACAATGTGCTCAATTATCATTTCGCCTGCATTAAACCCTTTTTTCTTTTCCCCTGCAGCCTCTTCTTTTGCTGAAAAAGCCGGTTTAGAGAAAGAAAATAATATTAATAACAGAATTGACCAAAAATAAGTGACTGATTTATATGTTTTTGCTTGCATCTTTCCCCTGAAAAATTTGAACTGCAAATATAAGAATTTTCTAAAATCGAGGGTAAAAAAATTAAAATATTGCACAATTATCCTTAAAATAGTATTTAAACACTTGAAATGGAGATGGTTTGATTTTGGTTTATAAGTCCAATAATTTATAGTGCCTAACGTTTAAAGGAAATGGAAAATTTAATGATGAATTATCTCTAAAAAATAGAAAAATCTCCACAGATTAATCCCTATTGTAAATTGCTTATCATTAATCGTAATAATCGCTTCATTTTGTTCAAAGATGATGTTTTGCATTCATCTGTTTTGATCAAAAATATTGTTCACCTTTTTTTTAATTTATACAGATGTCTTTTTGAGCTGATTCAATTTTGAAACTTGCCCCTCATTTGGTTCTTCCACCTCCAAACTTATCGTATTCAATATCGTTTGGTTCCCAAAGTTCTATTTTATTTCCTTCAGGATCCATGATGTGAACAAATTTCCCGTAGTTATAAGTTTCAATTACATCAGTGATTGTGACTCCTTCTTTTTTCAATTGTTCTACCAGAGCTTCCAGATTACTAACGCGATAGTTCAGCATAAAATCTTTTTTAGAAGGTTGAAAATAGTTGGTGGAATCAGAAAATGTGCTCCATTGTGTAAAGCCTTTTTTGGTAGAATCGGCACCTTGATACCAGGCAAAATTGGTTCCATAAAGGTCGGTTTGAAAACCCAGATGAATTTTGTACCATTCTTTCAATTTTTTCGGGTCTTTGCATTTGAAAAATACTCCACCAATACCTGTTACCTTTTTCAAAGGTTGATTGGTTTGATTATCTTTAGGTTCATTCTTCGATAAATTATTTAATACCTCATCCCAAGCCTGTGAAAAATAATTAAAAACCGGAGTCCATTTTTCATCCACAGGCCAGCCGAGATGAGTGAGGGTGATTTGCGTTTGATTATCAGAAACAGGATTGAATTCAACCACCACCCAGGTTTTATAAACCGATTTCCGCACCTCATCAAATTGTGGAGGTGCATTCCACGAGAAAGAGAAATATCTTTTGGGCTGAAAAGAAAGCACCTTACATCCTTCTGAACCTTTTAATCCATAATGATTTTTAGTTATAAAATAAATTTCGAAGGCGCCGTTGGGAGTAAGTTCTATTTTGTTGTCGCTGCCAAAAAAAGTTTTCAAACCTTCATGGGTAGTCCATCGCCACCATAAAGTATCCAAAGATTGTTGAACCAGTTTGGTTTTAGCAATAGTTTTATCGCTGATTTCCATATTTTGTTGAGCTGATAATTGGGCTATTAATGATATCATGAAGATGAGCAGCCAAAGTTTTTTCATAGTTTTCGGTATATATTGAAATGGAAATTTTCGGGATTCTGTTCTAAAACAATCATCACAAAAAAAACCTGCTTAATTTATTATAGAATATATCCCTGACAAATGTAATACAATTCCGGAAAATGGATGATGAAAGTATAAATCCGGAGAACACAATAAATATTTCTTTTGCGCTATCAGGTTTTTTTTTACTAAATTTGTGAAGTATTATTAATTTAAGAGTTAAACAAAATTACAATGTAATTGTTTCATACGATTTTGGTTATAAAGTAATCATTCTAACAATGTAACAAATGTGGAATATTAAAAACAAACTATGCCTGATTACAGGAGCTACATCGGGTATTGGACTGCAAACTGCTCTGGAGTTGAGTCGTCGTGGGGCCCAAGTGGTTATTACTTTTCGAAATGAAGAAAAAGCCCAGGAAACAGAAAGGCTGTTCAAGGAACATAAATTACAGCATTTCGAAAGATATTATTGTGATTTATCGTCATTTGATTCGATCCGGAGCTTTACTAATGAATTCAAATCAAAACATGAAAAACTGGATGTTTTAATTAACAATGCCGGCATTTGGGAAACAGAACGTAAACTCAGTGTAGATGGTATTGAGTTGAATATTGCAACCAATCATCTGGGGCCTTTTTTATTGACTAATTTATTGCTTGATATTCTGGCAAATCCATCACGCATTATCAATGTTTCTTCAAGTGCGCATAGAACAGCACAAATATTTTTTGATGATATTGAACTAAAAAACAACTTTAGTGGTTATCAGGCATACGGTCAATCGAAACTGGCAAATATTTTGTTTACGAAACAACTGGCAATAAAATTAATGAAACTAGGCATAACCTCAAATTGTTTGCATCCTGGTGTGGTAAACACCAATATATTTAATAAAATGGGAAAGATACCAATTGCCATGATGCGGCCTATCATGATTAATCCTATTAAAGGTTCCGAAACTTCTGTTTATCTGGCTACTTCAATGGGCCTAAACGAAACTACGGGAAGATATTTTGATAAGAAAAAAATAGTAATTTCATCTCCTGCTTCCTGTGATTTGGTGGCTGCCGAAAAACTATGGAATTTGAGTTGTAAATATGTGGGATTATAAATTGATAATGGTTAAATTGTGATAATACCAATTGGCTAAATGCCTAAACACCTAAATGCAAAAAAAAATGAAAGAAGAAAAGAAATTTGTAAAACATTATACCAATGGCGAAATAACCATTGTCTGGCAATCGGATTTGTGTAATCATATTGCATACTGTTTCACGGAGCTTCCTGATGTGTTTGATCCATCAGAACGTCCCTGGATTAATGCCAAGGGGGCCACTACCAACCGGATTATAGAACAGGTACACCGCTGTCCTACTGGTGCGCTTACCTATTTTTATAATGATGAAGAAAAAAAAGAAGGTACTGAACCTGTCAGCGAAAAACCTGAAATAAGGATAGAAATCATGAAAAATGGTCCTGCAATAATTAAGGGGAAATCAATTACTATTGCAAAAGATGGGAAAGAAAAAACCTACAAGAGTATGGTGAGTATGTGTCGTTGTGGCAAATCAAATAACAAACCTTTGTGTGATGGTTCGCATTTTGGAGATAATTTCGAATAAATCGGTTTTCTGTTTATTAATCTTGGCTATTTTGGCAACTTCATGCCGAAATAGCAGCCAAATGAATACATCAGTTATGAAAGAGAATTTTACTGTGCAGAAAACCGATAGTGAGTGGAAACAAATACTGTCTGCTGAGCAATATAATGTGCTGCGTAAAAAAGCTACCGAACGACCTTTTACCGGTGAATACAATATCTTTGCTAAAGAAGGCACCTATTATTGTGCTGCCTGCGGGGCCGCTTTATTTATTTCCGACGACAAATATACTTCCGATTGTGGATGGCCAAGTTTTACTGAGGCTATTGATAATAAAAGCATTATTACAGCCGTTGACAGTAGCTTTGGTATGGTGCGAACCGAAATCATGTGTGCTGCCTGTGGTGGTCATTTAGGTCATTTATTTGATGATGGTCCCGGACCGGGCAAAAAAAGGTATTGTGTAAATTCGGTATCTTTAAAGTTTAAGAGCAAATAGGAGTTGGGAGCATATTAATATCTTACAACAAAAACCACTAAGTCACGCAGAACACTAAGAAACACTAAGACTATCTGCCATCAAATAACAATATAGCCATAAAGCCATTTAACCATTAACCATAAACTTTCTCACCAAACTCTGCTTATCGCTGATGATTTTGATGAAATATAGGCCGGGGGCTA
>CAYYQJ010000203.1:0-5881 GCA_964473775.1 uncultured Bacteroidales bacterium
TTATTATGGCTTCCTTTGATAAGAACAGATTGGAAACGGTAAATATTTTTTGTCATTGGTCATTAGTCATTAGTCACTAGTCAGTGGTTAGTGGTAATAATTTGAATTCATTTGCAGCGCTGTGTAACTCTATTTATACTCCGTGTACTCTGTGGTTAATTTTTAAAAGCTTAATTTTAAAACTCGAAAGTCATGAAACGATTTAACAATTTAGCATTCTTCCTACTTCCATCTTCGGTCTTCCGACTTCGGTCTTTTTAATTCTTCCACTATTTTCCCGCAAAATTACTATATTTGCCCCGAATTTTCAAAACAAAAAAATATGGAAGAAACATTAAATCTCGGAGCAGCTACAAAAGCGGCCATAGAACTGGAAGACAAATACGGTGCACACAATTATCATCCACTACCTGTAGTATTATCAAAAGGCGAAGGTGTTTTTATGTGGGATGTGGAAGGGAAGCGTTATTTTGATTTCCTTTCGGCATATTCTGCGGTAAACCAGGGTCATTGCCATCCTGCTATCATCAAAGCCATGACTGATCAGGCGCAAACTTTAACTCTGACCTCTCGTGCATTTTATAACGACTGTTTAGGTCCTTACGAGAAATTTATTACAGAATTCTTTGGATTCGATAAGGTATTACCAATGAATTCGGGTGCCGAAGCCGACGAAACCGCACTGAAACTTTGTCGCAAATGGGCATACAAAGTAAAAGGAATTGCCGAAAATCAGGCGAAAATTATTGTTTGTGAAAACAATTTCCATGCCAGAACCATTTCGATAGTATCCATGTCAACCGACCCTGATGCAACCAATCATTTTGGACCTTTCACACCAGGATTTGTGAAGATACCTTATAATGATTTGCCTGCTTTGGAAAAAGCATTGGAAGATCCAAACGTAGCAGGTTTTCTGGTAGAACCTATTCAGGGCGAAGCCGGTGTGTATGTTCCTGAGGCAGGATATTTATCGAAAGCCGCCGCAATGTGTAAAGCTAAAAACGTATTGTTTATAGCTGATGAGGTTCAAACAGGTATTGCACGTACAGGCAAAATGCTGTGCTGCGATCATGAAGATGTGAAACCGGATATTTTGATATTAGGCAAAGCGTTATCAGGCGGCACATTCCCTGTTTCGGCAGTGTTGGCAAACGATGCTATCATGCTCACCATCAAACCAGGCGAACATGGTTCAACCTTTGGTGGAAACCCCATTGCTGCAAAGATTGCTATTGCAGCATTAACTGTGGTGAAAGATGAAAATCTTTGCGAAAGAGCCGAAAAAATGGGCGAACTTTTCAGAAGCGAATTAAGAAAGATTGATTCGGATATGATAGAGTTGGTTCGTGGAAAAGGTCTGTTGAATGCCATCATCATCAAACCAAAGAATGGCAAAGAAGCATGGGATGTATGTCTGAAAATGCGCGACAATGGCTTGTTGGCAAAACCAACACACGGACACATCATTCGTTTTGCACCTCCTTTGGTAATCACCGAAGCACAGATTATGGAAGCTGTTGAAATTATTAAGAAGTCTATTCTATCGTTCAACTAAAAACGATTTCGCTACTTTAATAGTAGTATAAAACAAAACCACCACAGTTTGCACTGCCTGAAATGCAGAGAACTGTGGTGGTTTTTTTAATGGGGGATATCATTTCTTTTCAAACACCAGCACCACTTTATTAAAGTTGGCCGAGGCGTTGGCTACGCGACGATAGTCTTCAAATTCGGCTATGGTGTAGTTATAATCTTTGTAATACTCATCAATAGTAATGGTAACTGTGTTATTGTCCACCTTATAGGTAGAAACAAATGCCATGGTTGAATCACTGTTATTGCGGACGTAGCTTTCGCTAATCTTCAGTGCATCCAGATTGGATATTTTATAACCATCAGGTATATTGAAAGTGATAAAACGTTTATAACAATGCGTATATGGAAATTCAAGAGGAAGTTTCCGTTCGTCTTTTTTATAAAGTTCCAGTTGTTCGCCTATAAGCATACCTGCTTTAAACAGATATTTATCTCCTGCTTTTTGGAAGAAATGGTCTGATTTCAGATTGGCTTTAGAGATGAGTGGTTTTTGTCCGAGATTATTTCCACCTGTATTTACGAAGGTCATGTTTTCAATAGTTCCTTCGTTGTCGATGTATTTAAAAAGAGATTCTTTGAAGTCTTTCAGTTTGTCTTCTTCTTTGATAAAATCGAAATAAGGCTGATAACTGGAAGCCATATAGCCGGTCATTTCTCTGGTGATATCAAAATTGGTATTACTGAAATCGGAAGGGATATCTGCTTTAATAATCAGTTTGTCCATACTCTCTTCGAACTTTGCGCCCTGTATGAATTTTATCTTACCCAAACCGGTACTGTAATCGCCCATTGATATACCCTTAATAAACAAGCCATAATTGTTGATGTATTCGTTGTCAGGGAAACCCAAACGGGTAAAGTTATCGGCAGGGGCCAGGTATTTTTTAATCTTTGGGAAATACAGCAGGTAATTGTTCAGATAGGCATAACACTCATAATCCTTATCAAATTTGTTTTCGAAACGATTGCATGTCAGCACCATTTCGGTTTCAATTTCCAGAATTTTAAAGATATTGGAGTATAACCTTACCGCACCAAAATCGCCATACACTTTATTGGCAATGATTTTTGCAATAAGCGCTTTATTAGGGTCGGAGCTATCATCATAAATAAAATTTGTTTTCAGATAATTCTCTACCTGTCTGATTTTACCTTCATCATCATTGGCATCAATTTTCATATCCTTAATCAATCCACTGATTAATTTCGTATCTTTTGATTCAAGCTTATTGAAAACACGGTCGTAGATATCCGAAGCAATAGGTCCATAAGAATAAATGTCTCTTTTTCCTGTGGCTGAGTTTCGGTCGAGCTTAATAGCAAATTTCATGAATTCAGCTTTCAATGCAGAGCTTTCTTCGTCTTTTAAGCGTGGGATATTATCTTTGGTAATGGTCCATACATTATTGTCTTTTATGGTTGTATCATAAACCACATCAGGGCAGCCGTTGAAACTCTTGAATTTGAACCAAAGATTTGGAGGCGTAATATATTTGATGAAAAATGAAAGCACAGGCAATCCTGATTGTATGGTAAACAGGGTGCCATTGAGGCTGGGGATGTGTCGAACACAATATAAGTATTCTATTTCGCATCCGGTTTCTATGCCTTCAAAAGCAAAATACTGATATTTGGTTCCCGATTCTTCATCATAAGCTTCCCTGTATTCCTCTTTCTTTAATTCGCGTATGCTGCCATCGTTTTTAATTACCCTTGCATTTTGACGGACCACTTTATCATTATCATACAAAGGAATATAAACTTTATTGTTGTTATCAATACCCACATGAGTGATTAGTTTTAATCTCTTATGAGTAACCTTGTATTCGAAAAGATTATCATTTTCGTAAAGGTACTCATTGAGATATTTGGAAAAGATAACCACCGTATTGTTTGATGTATCTTGATCGGTATTGGTTAGTTTCGGATTTTCTTCCCATTTATAGGCTTCATATTCTTTAATAGGAACCTGAACCTGGGCAAAAACAAATTGTGCCATTGCTACGCATAGCACCATTAAGGTAAGGAATGACTTTTTCATATCTTCTTTTTTAAAACTACTACTTCTTTAAAATCAGTACGCATTTGTTTAATCATTTTATTCCATTCGGCAAAAGAGGAGGGTTTGAGCAATAAGGTTTTCACAATAGCATAATAATGATACACTATGGTGTTTCCTTTGGTTTCGTAAGTGATGCTATAATTAAAAATATCGTTATTAAAACTTGAGTTTTTTGGCAGATAACTTACTTCATAAGTATCCGGAATGGTAAAAATATATGTTGCCTTTAATAAGGACTTGAAATAAAACTCGTAATCCAATTCTCTGTCGTCTTTAAATAAATCAAAATCGTTGTAAGGCTGCGACAGATTCAGGTTGAGATACATTTCATTATTATTTACAATCAAATGGTCAGAAAGATTGAATTCGTAGTTGATACGTACATTGTCAGGAGCATAAACTAAATCGTATTTATCAATCACACACTTATTATTACCTGTTTCAAGGTAGGATTTCATGAATTTGCTTTTCTCAACAGCATCTTTTAATCTTTCGTCGGTTTGCTTCATATTGGTGAAATAATATCCGCTGAGTTTCAATGCTCCTTTGCCAATAACTTTATCATGCGCAATGGTGAGATTCAATGAATCGCTGTGTGCATTAATCTCCGCATCCACTTCAGGCACTTTATGAAGCTCATATTTATCGCTGGCCGTTCGTATCATGGTTTCTTTTCCTTGAATAAAAGAGCTGGGCATCTGCATTGGAATGTATGGATTGGTAGCATCCAGAAAATAGTACTTTCCGTTTTCAATATAAACAGCAATCATGTGGTTGCTCACCATCGAAGTGGGTATCTGCTGAAAAGTATAAGGCAAATCGCGGGTACCAACCCAGGTATAATAAGCCTTAACACCAGCAATGTCCAGCAATTCGACAATGATTGATGCCATATCTTTGCAATCACCATAACGCTTATCGAATATGGTATATGGGTCGCGTGGAACAAAGCCTCCGAGACCATATTCGTTGGCTACATACTTAATGTTGCTTTGTACCCAGCTATAAACGGCGGCTACTTTTTCGGCATCTGTTTTACAATCTTTAATAAGCGCATTGACCGTCTGATTCATGGCATCTGTATGCCGGTGGTCTATTTTGGCCAGATGGGTATTTTCCCAATTAAACAAATCATCCACATTACGCAAAACGGTAATGCTTTTATCATCCAATTTGTAGGTCTTGATGTAAGGAATCAGTTGGGGCAAATAACACATATAATCGGGTGCACGGTTTTCCTTTTTATAACTTTTAATGTTTTTTGCTTTCCATGAATAGATAAAACGGTTGCCTTTTTCTTCTTTTGTGAAATTAAGATTGGTCGAATCAGTAAAAAAGAGTTTGGTGTCAAACTCAACATTCTTATCACTGTTGATCACAAATTCAAAGTTCTCGATAGGATAATATCTTTTCAAAATTTCATAAGGAAAGAAATGCGGCTCGTTAATATCCATGGTGTATTTCAGTTTGGTTATAGCTCCTTGCCTTAATGAAGGATAGGTAAATGAGGTTGCAAACAGATCCTGATAGAAAATATTCTCATCAAACACTGCCTTGGTTTTGAAATCTTTTACTTTTAGTTCTTTGAATTTATTTTTCTCAGGCAAAAGGGTACTGGCTTCAATTTCTTTCATCTTCGAGAATTGCGAAGTTTCAATTTTGCCATCCGAAAAAGCTCCTGCTTTATAATTATTGTAATAAATTTCCTCGTATCGGGTTTCTTCAATCTTCAGACCTGTTTTGTCGATATTCACCAAAACTTCTGTTTTGACATTAAGATAAACAATATCCTTATCCTTATATTTGGTGCCATAATCGGCAAAATCAGATACGTTTTGTGAAGAAGCCATCCCGGCTATACTCAGAAATACACTCAGAAACAAAAGCTTAATTCTCATAAATCCATTTTAAACAATAAAATCAATACTCAAAAGCACTCTTAATTATTACCCATGCCTACCACTTCATCATTATAATAAGTGAGGACTACCAGCAGTTTTCCGGTTTTATCATACTTGCGGCATTTGCCCTGTTTATCACCAAACACATAATTTGAAGATTCTTTCAGTTTTCCATCAGGATAATACAACAAATAGGGTCCGTTGAGTTCACCATCCTTATAATTCTTTTTTTCTTTAATCTGTCCATTGGAATAATAATAGATATTTTCGCCAGAAATATCATCATCAATATAATTGGCTTTTTCGTAAACCTGTCCAG
>CAYYQJ010000204.1:0-5865 GCA_964473775.1 uncultured Bacteroidales bacterium
GTTTTAATTTTATCCATTTCCAGAGAAACATAATCGCCATGGAAATTGCCGCCATGGAAAATGTTTTCGTGTTCAGGGTCAATAATAGGATTGTCATTAACTGAATTGAACTCAGAAATCAGCACATTTTCTGCAAAAACCAGGGTATCATAAATAGGTCCGAGAATCTGAGGCACGCAACGCAGCGAATAATATTCCTGAACCTTATCGGCCAGAATTTCTTCTTTGAATTCAACCCCATAAAGATGTTCGTGGCGTTTGCGAATTCTTTGACTTGTGGAAAGAACATTGCGCATAAACCCGGCAATTTCTACCTGACCTTTATGACGTTTCAGTATATTCAGTTCATGAGAATAATGGTCGTCGAACGAACCCACAATTTCATTAATCATGCACGAAGCCACCACCGACCAGTTTAATAAATTGTAGGAATTCATCAGATTGATAACACCTATCCCCGTCATAACAGAGGTTCCGTTCATCAAAGATAAGCCTTCGCGGATATGAACTTTGGCAGGAGTGATATTTTCGGTCGCAAAAACTTCAGAGGTTGGTTTTATTTCGCCTTTATACCAAACATCGCCTTCGCCGATGAGCATCAAAGCCAGATGTGCCAGTTGAACCAAATCGCCGCTGGCACCAACGCCACCGTGTTCAGGAATTACCGGGGAAATGTTTTTATTGATAAGCAAAGTCAGCAGTTCAATCACTTCGGTATGTATTCCAGAATAAGCACGTAGCTGTGTATTCAATCGCGAAAGCATGGCTGCTTTGGCAAATTTATCAGGAATTGGGTCACCACAACCCGAACAATGGCTGCGGATGGCATTGTATTGAAGCTTCTGCTGGTTTTCTTTTTCTATTTTATAAGGGGCCATGGGTCCCAGGCCGGTATTGATACCATATATTACTTTATCGGCACTAAATGATTTCAGAAAATCATGACAATGGTTTACTCTGTCAATGGTTTCTTTGCTAAGGGTTATTTCTTCTTTTTGGAAAATTATCGAATATATTTCTTCGAGTGTGAGATCATGCGATCCTAATGTTATCATTATTTGTGGTATTAGTTTGTATTAGAAAACGGCTGCAAATATCGGAAAAATATCGCAGAGAAGAGATAGAATTTAGAATTTAGATTTTGTGATTGAATTGTAGAGACAAGGCATGCCTTGTCTCTTTCAGCATGCCTTGTCTCTACAATTTTGCCAAATATTATTTCAAAATCGTCAACAATCCCGTCAATGTCTTAGGCAAAAGCCTGATTCCTGCATAATCTTCGCTATAGAAAACAACCCAATTGTAGATTCCGTCAGGCAGAATTTTGCCTTTATATCTTCCTGTCCAATGATCTTCTAGGTTAAAGGATGTATAGATAAGCTCGCCCCAACGGTCATAAAGATAGAACTTCAGGTCGGTGATATTTAAGCCTACAATAAAAAACTGATCATTCACACCATCTCCATTAGGGGTAAAACAATTGGGTATATAAATGGCAGGCTTATCAATAATGATGGCTTCTTTAATTATTGAATCAACGCAGCCGTAGTTGTTGGTGATTTTCAGCATGACCTCATAAACACCAATTGCCCCATAAGTATGGAAAGGATTCCGGATTGTATCGTAAGAAAAATCTCCAAAATCCCATTCCCAATGGTCAATATTTCCAAAAGACATATCCTCGAACCTGAAAGTGGGATTCTCCATCGTAGTAACCGGAGGATATAAATTGAAATCGGCTTTCGGACCCGGAATGTTTTCAATATAAGCAGATGCTACCGAAACACAAAAACTGTCTGCTACCGAAACCGTATAATTTCCGGCAGATAAATGCTCAATAATATCCTGATGATCCATTGCGCTCGTACTCCAATTATAAGAATAAGGAGGATGCCCGCCCGATGCGCTTACATTAACAGTGCCTATGCGTTTATTACAGGTATCAGATTGAATACTTAATGAAATGATTGGAGGCGGAATGTTGCTAAGAGATGTGTCAATATTTGCAGAGCATCCGTTCGCATCGGTTATGGTAACCGAATAATGGCCTGCATGAACTCCGGTCAGATTTTGATTATGTTGCTGAGGACTGGAATTCCAAACAAAAGAAAATGGTTGAACACCACCAATAATTTGAGTATAAATAGCCCCGTTGGACGCACTGCACATTTCTTTACTGATGCTGTCAAATTGAATTTGTGGCCCTGGAAAATTAAGAATAGTAACTGAGTTGGTTGCAGTACATCCTAAATTATCAGTTATGGTTAGCGTATAGTTTCCGGCAGATAGGTTGCTTAAATTTGATGAAGCAGAAGTTGTATTCCAGAGGTAATTAACCGGCGTATTCCCATTACTTACTATTGCTTGTACGGAGCCATTGTCTAAACTGCAAGTTTCATTCACTATATTTTGAAAACTAATGGAAGGGTCGGGCATTTGGGTTAAAACAATTGTATCGTAAACAATAAAACAACCCGAAGCATCCACCACCTGAACAATATAGTTTCCTGCGGTAAGATTGCTAAGTGAGTTTGTATGAACTCCTGCCGGGTTAAGCCAATTGGTAGTATAAGGTCCGCTATGTCCGTCGGTAATGGTCATAGTAATAGTTCCATCGCCACCCACGCAGCTTTCATTTTGAACAACAAAATTCAATTGAGGCGCTACTACACAAGGACCATTACAATGATGTGGCGTTGCAGTAACAGGTCCGTTAAACCATGTTGGTGCGCCATCGGTAACCCTTTGAAAAGTCAGATTGGTTCCGGGTTGGCAAGCACCTACATATTCTATTCCGGGGATATTTACTGCTGCGGCAAGAGTTTGTGTACCGCTACATGAGGTAGAGGTTACTACATTTTCCTGATATTCTCCCTGACTGTAAAGGTTAGAAGCATTTCCATAAGCGTCCCAATAAATAGCATCTACAGGATTTCCTGATACATCATATAAAGCTATCCATCCATATTCATCGCGTAAAAACCATCGGGTGGGTTCTCCGTCAAGATATTGAATACCATAAGATGTTTGTCTGTATGCTGTGGTGTTAAAATCAAGTATTGGAACCATGGATTGATTGCCACCAATAGTTAAAAATCCGAGTGGAGGAATTATGGTGCCTGAAGGAAAGGTAAATGCTCCCCAATTGGCTATTGAAGTAGAAGTCTGAAGCATGTTTGAACCCAGGGTATAACAACTTATGTCCACACTATTACATGGACTAGGGTTGTAAAGTTCTATCCATTCCATGTTTTCAGCAGGTGTTTCCCCTGTATTATATAATGAATTCGAGTTAGTTGAAGAAGTGCTAACGGGCGGGCTGGTACAAACTTCGTTGATTACAACAGTCTGGCAATACAAGGCAGTACTGTAATAACACAGTATCACCATCAGAAAAATAAACAAAAGTAGTTTCTTTGCCACAAGCAGTTTGCTAAAAAAATAGTGAGACAAAATTACAAATTGCCTCGCATATAAACAATAAGTTTGTTAAACTTGATGAAATAATTTCACAATTCGCTTCCAAATCAGAAAAAATTAGTAGGTTTGTTGTAAATATTTCCAACTTGGATTTTACATTCATCACCGACCTGTTTTTATTTGCTGTTTTTCTGTATGCAGCTATTGGAACTTTATTGTCCTATGGATTGGGAAAAAGGAAGTTGCTATTGTTTACCAAACCTGTAATCCTCCCTGCAATAGCTGCTTTTTATTTGGTAAATGCCCACAACATTTCTTCTTTAATAATCATAATGCTGTTTTTTGCTTTTCTGGGCGATTTATTTCTTCTCAGGTTTCGAAATACTGTGTATTTAACCTTAGGAATGTTGTCATTCTTTATCATGCATCTGCTGTTTATTGTTTTTGTATTAAATCATCAGATTCACCTGAGTGTTCCGGCTTTGCCAATACACTTAATGTCGTTGGCTTATTTATTGCTGGGTACAATAATTTATATACTGCTGTACAAATATCTGGGGAGATTAAAAGTACCGATAGTTTTTTATATACTTGCTTTGTTGGGTCTATCTTATCTTTGTTTTATCAATGTAGTGGTGCATAAATCGGAGATTGCTTTTGTGCAATATCTCGGTTCTTTGCTTTTTATTACTTCAGATATCATGCTCAGTATTGCAATTTTCAGGAAGCCTTTTCTTTACAACGGAATTTTAATAACACTCACTTATATTCTGGCGATGACTTTTCTGGTGGCAGGAGTAATGTGCTGTTGACAATGAATAATGAAAATGAATTATTATTAATGGTAATACTGATTTAAACTGAAAACCTTGACAATTTAACAATAAAACAATCCCGTCATAACTCTGAACAACTTATAACTCCTAACTCAAACTAAAAATGAAAACTAAAGAAATTACTCTGATTCCCGATGCTGACACTTCGGTGTTTGTTTATTGCTGGTTGCCTGATGATGGCATCACTGTAAAAGGTATTTTTCAAATTGCACATGGAATGGCCGAACATGCCGCTCGTTATACTGATTTTGCGGCGTTTCTGACTTCCAAAGGATATATTGTTTTTGCAAATGATCATAGAGGACATGGCAAAACAATTGGCAGTATTGAAGAAACCGGTTTTCTGGGTGTCAACAATAGCTGGAAAGCGGTTCTTTCTGATATGTTGATGGTAAACTCTCACATTCATCAGGAATATCCTGAACACAATATTTATTTGTTTGGACATAGTATGGGCTCTTTTTATGCCCGTGCTTATCTGGAACATAATTCTGCTACTATTCAGGCTTTGATTTTGTCGGGTACCGCATGGCAACCGACTTTGATGCTGAATGCAGGATTGATGATTGCCCGCATACAGTGTTCTTTAAGAGGTGAACATTATAGAAGTCATCTGTTGGACACCATGTCGTTCGGAGCGTTTAATAGAAAATTCGAACCTGCACAAACTGCTTTCGACTGGTTAAGCCGCGACCATTCAGAATGTGTAAAATACTCTTTGGATCCTTACTGCGGTTTTGTTTGTAGTGCTTCTTTTTTCAGGGAGTTGTTTCGGCTGCTGAAGTATGTTCATAAGAAAAACCTATACGAAAGTGTTGATAAAAGCATTCCTGTTCTTATCTTTTCGGGCAGTATGGATCCTGTAGGAAATTTCTCAAAAGGGCCAAAAACCATGAATGATTTTCTGAAAAAAAAGGGTTTTACTAAAGTTACCTTGCATATCTATCTGGAAGGAAGGCATGAGATGCTGAACGAAATCAATAAGGAAGAGGTTTATGAGGATGTGTTGAGGTTTGTTTCTGATTTAAGAGCTGAGATTTGAAGTTTTATTATGAGAACGGCATTAATAGCTTTTTTAGTTTTAATCTCTTGCCTGCAACCGGCGTTTGCACAATTGTCAAAAAATGATTCTTTGGTTGTAAGTTATACAAATAAAACAATCTATTTTATGATTAATGAAGTTGACGACAGTGCGAACATCCTTATCAACAAAACTATTGAAATCGATTCTTCTTACTATGCCCCGTTTTATATTAGAGGCTATCTCAGACTCTGGGATTTTCGGTTTATGCACTTTCAACTGGATACGGATAAAATGAAAGTAAGCGGACAATTTGAATTTATTGAAGGGTCCAAATATTACGATACCAATCTGGTTAATCTTGCAATCGGTGATTTAATAAAATGTATAGAGTTAAAGAAAAATGGTGCGAAGCTTTTTCCTGATTCTTCCTGTAATGACTTTTTTCCAGATGATTATGAAATTCCGGTGGGGTGGCAATCTCATTCTTTAGAAGAGCATTTTCTTTTTACCGAAGGCGAATATATCGTTCAGAGATCGGAAGAGCGTCGTGTAGGGAAAGAGTGTGCAGAGCCGTATAGATCTAGG
>CAYYQJ010000205.1:0-5821 GCA_964473775.1 uncultured Bacteroidales bacterium
ACACCTCTCTATTCGTCGGCAGCGTCAGATGTGTATAAGAGACAGAACCAGGTGTGTGAATCGGCCACATAATCATAGGAGCCAAAGAAATTAATGTAGCGAAATATCAAGCCTTCCACCCTTTTATCATCCTTATATTTCAACATGCCCTCTTTGATTGCCTTCAAATCATTTTCATGAAAAACCTCATCTGCCTGAACATAAAAGGCCCAGTCGCTGTCGGGCGAAATGGCATCAAAAGCTTTATCGGTTTCTATTGCAAGCACACGTCCGCCTTCGCGCAAGGAATCGTCCCATACGGTTTCAATTATTTTAATTTTAGGGTCGTTGATGCTTTTAATCAAATTCAAAGTATCATCCTCTGAATTTCCAACAGCTACAATTAACTCATCGCAAGCAGGCAAAATAGACAATATGCTTTCCACCACAGGAAAATCGTATTTAATGGCATTGCGTATAAAGGTAAATCCTGAAACTTTCATCTTTATTTATTTTTTATTGAAATTTAAAAACCAATTATTGAGTAAGGAAGTTTTAATTCCTGTTTTCTTTTTGAAAGAACATAATGTTGTTTTCGGACCAATTTCTCTTCTTCTGATTTGGAGTAAATCATCAAAGAAATTTTCAGATCCAAACTTAGTTGAAATGCCATAAACAAATCCGCTTTCTGCAACCATTCGTTTCACATCTGCCGTTATCCCTCCAAAAGGATAGGCAAAACTGAGAACATGGTTCCCAAAGCGTTGTTCAATATCACTCTTACAACCTTCTATTTCCTGCTGTATCTGATTCAGATTTGCTTTGGTTAAATCGGGATGAGTTTGTGTATGTCCACCCAATTCATAACCATAATCCAACATTTCTTTCAGCATAATATCGTTCATCATGTTCATGGCAGGCTCGCCTTCTGCTATGCCCCAGGCATTGTTTTGCAATCTTGTGACCAGAAAAACCACAGCCTTATACCCGAATTCTTTTAAAACAGGAAAAGCAACATGATAATTATCCTCATAACCATCATCAAAGGTAATGATTACATTCTTATTCCCGGTAACTTTTTTCTCATGAATATCTTCGAAAGTAACGGAGGTATAACCAGCATCCTTCAACAGCTTCATCTGACGATAGAATTTATCCTCGTACACGTAGATTTTATGCCTGCCAATAGCATCGCCCCGCTTGATAATGCGATGATACAACAAAACGGGAATAATTCCATCTACTAACTCCATCAGATTTATTTTTGCGAAATTAGGCAATTTTACTTTCCCAAGTGCATCTGCTTCTCAATTTAGGATAGAATGAGTTCATTTTCTATTCTTTTTTCTTTCAACAAACGTTCCGTCTTATCCGGCAAATATCCTTAAATTAGCTATTATGGTGATTGATACGTGTGGATTTCTTATTTAAAGAATATTCTTAGAGACCAATATTACATAACATAAATTATATCTTTTCGATTTTCAAAATGCATCCGATATTCAACCAACATTAAGAATTATCATCGAAATAAAGCCTACTTCTTAAAAACTGATTAATTTTGTCTGAAATAAATCCTTGAATCTATAATATTATGAAAAAACTGTTATTACTATTAATACTCATTATTGCAGGCAAAGGCTTGGTTCGTGCCGACGAAGGCATGTGGCTACCTTTGTTTATCGACCGATTGAATTATGTTGACATGCAAAAGATGGGGTTAAAACTTACTGCAGAAGAAATTTATAGTGTAAACCATTCCAGTTTAAAAGATGCTGTGGTCCTTTTCGGACAGGGATGCACCGGCGAAATGGTTTCAACGCAAGGATTATTGCTAACCAACCATCATTGTGGCTATGGTGCCATTCAGGCCAACAGCAGCGTAGAACACGATTACCTGACCAATGGCTTCTGGGCTATGAAAAACAACGAAGAATTGCCTATAGCAGGTCTTACTGTCAGATTTCTTGTACGCATAGAGGATGTTTCTAAAAAAGTGCTGGATGCTTTGGATGGAATTCTAACGGAGGAAGAACGAGGAAAAAAATTAAAGGGGATCTTTGATGGTCTGCAAAAGGAAGCTACCGCAGGAACCGGTTATGATGCTGTAGTTAAAAGCTTTTTCGAAGGCAATGAGTATTACCTTTTCGTGTTTGAAACCTATAAAGATGTTCGTTTGGTAGGTGCACCTCCTTCATCCATTGGCAAGTTTGGTGCCGATACCGACAACTGGATGTGGCCACGTCATACCTGCGACTTTTCCATGTTCAGGGTTTATACCGCACCTGACGGTAAACCGGCTGCTTATTCTGACAAAAATATACCCATGAAACCAAAGTATTCTTTGCCTGTTTCCATCAAAGGGGTTAAAAACAATGATTTCACCATGATTATGGGATATCCGGGAACCACCGAACGTTATATGACTTCATGGGGAATTGATTTCTATCTCGACCAATCCTACCCTACCCGCATCGACATCCGAGGAAAAAAACTGGAAATTATGCGTGCTGATATGGATGTTAATCCTGAAATCCGTATTAAATATGCTTCAAAATATGCAGGCATATCCAACTACTGGAAAAATTTTATTGGAACCGTTAAGGCTTTGAATAAACTAAAAGTTGCCGATAAGAAAAAACAACTGGAAAATCAATTTCACGAATGGGTTTTGGGAGATGAATCAAGGAAAATAAAATATGGAAATGTACTTTCACAATTCAAGGAATCTTTTACAGAATTGCGAAAAACCAACGTAGCCCGTCTTTATTATACTGAGGCCATTATGGGTTGCGAAGCCATGTCTTTTTCAAAACGTTTTACTGATTTATTCGCCTTGTTAAAAAATAAAACGCCTGATACTGCAAAAATTAATGCAAACATTGCCGATTTAAAAAAAGCATCTGACAAGTTTTTTAAAGATTACAGCATGACTACCGACATAAAGATAACAGAAGCCATGCTGAATATGTATTTCAATCATGTAATCAAAGAACAACAACCTGAGATGTTTATTAAGATGGTGGATAAATACAAATCCGATTTTGGGAAACTTGCGGCTGCAATCTTCAGCAAAACCATCTTCAAGAGCAAAGAAACTGTGGATGCTTTTCTGAAAAAACCCAATCTTAAAGCATTGGAAAGCGACCAATTATATGCACTTATGAATGCCTTTACCGACAGTTATAATACCCTGAGCAAACCATTTAATGATGCCAATAATAAACTGATTGGAGCCAAGCGCCTGCTGATTGCAGGTTTGCGCGAGATGAAACCCGACTACAAGTTTTATCCCGATGCCAATCAAACCATGAGGCTTACTTATGGCAAGGTGATGGATTATTATCCTTCCGATGCAGTTCATTACGAATTTTATACCACACTGGAAGGTGTCATGCAAAAAGAAGATTCTTCCAACTGGGAATTTGTAGTCCCTGCCAAATTAAAAGCCCTTTACAAAGCTAAAGATTACGGACAATATGGCGAAAACGGAGTAATGAAAACCTGTTTTATCAGCAATAACGATATCACTGGTGGCAATTCGGGCAGCCCGGTGCTGGATGGAAGCGGCAACCTCATAGGTCTGGCTTTTGATGGCAATTGGGAAGCCATGAGTGGCAACATTTGTTTTGAACCCGAACTTCAGCGCACCATTAATGTGGACATACGTTATGTTCTGTTTATCATCGACAAGTATGCCGGAGCAAAAAATCTCATTGCCGAAATGAATCTTATCAAATAAAAACTAATTTTACAAAAAATTTAAACCTATGTTCGACACTTCACATTTACACCCATTGATGGTGCATTTTCCGGTTGCACTGATTATCGCCGGATTTTTTACTGAAATTCTAAGTCTGTTTTTCTTTACTAAAGAAAAATGGCTAAAAACCACAAGCTTTTATCTTATGGTATTAGGCACTTTAGGCGCAGTTGCAGGTTATTTTACCGGAGAATTTTTCACTGAAGATATGAAAGGCTTCTTAGGCGAAATAAAAGAAAAGCATGAGTTGTTTGCTAAAATCACAATGTTCATCATGATTGCTGCTTGCATCCTTCGTGGGTACCTTGTATGGAAAAAGAAAGAAAACCATGGTTTAAAATGGTTGGTCTTTATACTTTTCTTTGCAGCTACGATTTCTGTTGGATACACTGGTTTACTTGGAGGCACCATGGTTTATAACAGCGATGTTGAGGATACTGAAGCCACTTCTCTTGATTCTACCAAAATAGATAAGCCCACAGTTGCCAATTTAAAAGCAGCCTTACAAGGCGAAACCACTGCCTCAGCCAAATATGCCGCATTTGCAACAAAAGCAGATGAAGAAGGTTTTCCGCAAATTGCCGTTTTATTCAGAGCCACTTCCAAATCAGAAAGTCTTCACGCAACAAACCATGCAGTAGCATTAAAAAACATGGGAATCATTGCAAATGCTACAGCCGAAGCTTTTGATGTAAAAACCACCAAAGAAAACCTCGATGCAGCTTATGCAGGCGAAAAACATGAAGTAGAAAGCATGTATCCCGGATTTATTACGCAATCAAAAACCGATGATGCCGAAAATGCAACAAAATCTTTCAGCTATGCATTCGAAACCGAAAAAAAACACATGACATTATACAAAGCAGCAATAGATGCCCTGGCAGCAGGCAAAGTTAAAACACTTCCTGCCGAATATGTTGTTTGCCCAAAATGTGGTTTCACTTATAGCAATAAAGAAGACGACGACGAATGCGAATTGTGTTCCACACCGCGAGCGAAATTTATTGTGATTAAATAAACATTAAAAAATCTTTTCATCAATGCCCGAACATAAGTTTCGGGCATTTTTTTATTTTTACTTATCATCAACAAAAATTAAATGGCATTAAAAACAGCAAATAAAACAGGATTCAGAAGCTTTCCCCGCAATTTCTGGACAGTAGTAACCATGGAGTTTTTCGAACGCGGCTCATATTATGGCGTCATGTCCGTTTTGTCGGTCTATCTGGTATTAAAAACCAGTCAGGGCGGGCTGGGATTTTCTAAAGAAAGCGTAGGCGTTATTAAAAGCACCATCACCCCCCTGCTCTATCTGCTACCCATCATCTCCGGTGCTGTAGCCGACCGCTACGGATATAAAAAAACCCTCAGCTTTGCATTTATCGTAATGAGCCTGGGCTATTTTCTTACCAGCCTCTTTACAGGCTACGGATTGGTTTTTGCCAGTTTGCTGCTGATGGTTACCGGAGCAGGTTTTTTCAAACCCATCATTTCAGGCACCATAGCCCGTTCTACCGACATAAATAATTCCTCCTTAGGTTTCGGCATATATTATTGGTCTATCAATCTGGGCGCATTTATTTTTCCACTCATACTGATACCCTATCTAAAAGGCATTTCTTGGAGCTACATCTTCATTATGGCCGCCATTGGCACAGGCTCTATGCTGCTGCTTAATATTTTTGTGTATAAAGAACCCTCCAAACCTGATAACTCCAAAAGTCTGGGCACCATAGCCAAAGAAGCCATTCTGGTACTAAAAGACTATAGGTTTATTCTGATGATTGTGATTTATTCAGGGTTCTGGATTTTATATTTTCAGATGTTCGACACCGTGCTTTGGTATCTCAGCGAATATATGAACATGACCCCTGTAAATAATTTTGTGAATGGATTTTTAGGTCTGTTTATCAACAATCCCCAATGGAAATTCGAAGCCGAACACGTAACGGTTATCAATGCCGCCACCATTATCTTGTTGCAGATACTCGTTTCAAGTATTGTCAAACACACCAAAGCCCTGCCCACCATGATAGATCGGAAGAGCACACGTCTGAACTCCAGTCACCTGAAGCTATC
>CAYYQJ010000206.1:0-5816 GCA_964473775.1 uncultured Bacteroidales bacterium
TTAAATTACAAATTAAAACTTTAAAAAAATGAGTAAAAAAAATGGACAAGGTCAATCGTTTACAGATGCCTTATTATCAGTATTTGCATCCTTTGCAATTGTGATTGCTTTTATCGTATCCTATATCGTTTATAAGTATGTGATGGGTAGCGGTGCTAACTTTGAAGGTGGAAACCCAGATGGTCATCCTCTACCAGGAAACTATCTTGCAATGATTTACAAAGGAGGATTTATCGTTCCTTTATTGATGACTTGCGTGTTAACCGTTTTGATTTTCACAATTGAAAGATTTGTAATGATCAGAAAAGCAAGAGGCAAAGGCAGTATCAATGTATTTGTAAAATCAATTCAGGCATCATTATCAGCCAACAAAATTGATGAAGCTATTGTTGCTTGCGACAAACAAAAAGGTTCAGTTGCTAATGTAATGCGTGCCGGTTTAAAAAAGTATAAAGAATTGAAATCAGATTCTGTACTTGAAAAAGATCAGAAAGTATTGGCTCTTCAAAAAGATATGGAAGAATCAACAGCATTAGAACTTCCTATGTTATCAAAAAATCTGGTTATTTTATCAACCTTAGCTTCTATCTCCGTACTTATCGGTCTTATCGGTACAGTACTTGGTATGATCAAGGCGTTTGCAGCTTTAGCTACTGCTGGTTCGCCAGATGCTTTGGCTCTTGCTACCGGTATTTCTGAAGCTCTTATCAACACAGCTTTCGGTATCACCGGTTCAACACTTGCTATTATTTTCTACAACTATTTCTCAAACAAGATTGATAGTTTAACCTTTAAAATTGACGAAGCAGGTTTCAGCTTAGTTCAAACATTTGCTTCAACAACCAAGTAATTTTAACAAGAACGAAAGTAATTTTTTTGTATTATGGCAAAAATTAAACTAAAAAGGAGTTCCCCCCATGTGGATATGACACCCATGGTGGATTTGTTCTCGCTGCTTTTGACGTTCTTTATGCTTACTACATCTTTCAGACCACAAGAAGCCAAGGTTATTGATTCACCAACATCTGTTTCCGAAAAACAAGCTCCTGATAAAAATGTTATCTCGGTGCTGGTTTCAAAAGAGGATAAGGTATTCTTTAATATAGATAATGGAAAAGATTCTACCACTCATTTTAGGAAAGACCTGATAAATGAGATGACAAAAAGGTATAACATTTCTTTGAATCCACAACAAATTAAGGCTTTTGAACAAGGTTCTTCATTCGGTATGCCAATTAAGGATATTAAAGGCTGGCTGAGTGAAAAAGATGGTAAGAAAAAAGAAGCATTTCAGACTGGAATCCCAATAGATACTATTGGTACGCAAATGCCCGAACTGGGCGATTGGATTCGTTTTGCACGTATCCTGAACCCTGCTGCAGAAGTTGCTATTAAAGGCGACGCTGAAGCTAACTACAAAACTGTTAAAAAAGTTATGGACCTGATGCAGGAAAATAACGTTAACAAGTTTAATCTGGTTACCAATCTCCAAAAAGAAGAAGCAACCGTTGCTGATATTAAGAAATAATTTTGATAAAGTATTATAATAGAAAAAACAAAGTAATATGGGTGAAATTATTGAAAACGATTCCGGGTCGAAAAAAGGCGGCGGAAGACGAACACCGAAAAAACATGGGACGCATATTGACATGACTCCCATGGTGGATTTAATGTGTCTGCTCATTACATTTTTTATGTTAACTACAGCTTTTAGTAAGCCAAAGGTAATGGAAATCACCATGCCTGAAAAAACAGAGAAACCTGATGACGGACAAAAAGTAGATGCTAAAAGAACCTATTCGATTATCTTAAGCGATAATGATAGAGTATATTGGTATTGGCATGCTGATATTCCTGAAGGCGTTCCTGATGGAACCTTGCCTACAGTAGATAAATGGCATAAAACAGACTTTAGTAAAGACGGTCTCAGACAATTTTTGTTAAAAAAGAATGAGAAAGTTTTTACCGAAATATACGAACTGAAAGAAAAGGTTAAAAAAGGTGAACTGGTTTTAGCCGACGATTCTTTAAATGCCCGAATTAAAAGGATAAAAAAATCGGATAAAAAATCTCCGATTATCCTGATTAAGGCTGATAAAAAGACAAAATACAAAAGCATAGTAAATGTAGTTGACGAAATGGCTATTTCGAATATTGCCAACTATGCCATTGTTGATTTGAATAAAGAAGAAGACGCAATGTTATTAACCGCACCTAAGTAGTTTAATTATAAAAGATAAACATTATGGCAGAAAATTTTGATATTACCACTGCTAATAACATGGATGAGATTGTATTTCGAGGCAGAAATAAAGAATACGGTGCTTACGAACTTCGTAAAAAGTACAGTAAATTTGTTACCCGCTCGTTGATTATTTCTATCGCAGTGTTATTGTTTGGCGTGCTTATTCCGTTTTTTATTTTTAAGCAAAGCTATTCAGCAAACCAGGATCAGTCAGTGGCCGTCGATATGATGGATATGAATAAACCTAAAGAAGAAGCTGCTCCACCTCCTCCACCTCCTCCACCTGAAGCAACTGTTGAACAAAAAGCCAAATTTACGGCTCCTGTTGTTGTTACAGATACAACCGAAACAACTGAAATTAATCAGGACGACCTCAATCAAACGGTTAATACAACAGTTAATACAGAAGAAGTGGTTGTGGAAGAAGATAATTCAAACAATGTAATTGAAGAAGTGGTTGAAACTCCTATTTTTACTGTGGTTGAAGAAATGCCTTCTTTCCCCGGTGGTGACGAATCGCGTATTAAGTTCCTGCAGGAAAACATTAAGTATCCTCAGATGGCTAAAGAAAGTGGAATTCAAGGAACAGTTTATGTTACCTTCGTTATCAACGAAAAAGGAAAAGTGGCCGACGTAAAAGTTCTCAGAGGAATCGGTGGCGGTTGCGACGAAGAAGCTATCAGGGTTGTAAATCTCATGCCTCCATGGAATGCAGGTAAACAATCGGGTAAGGCAGTTAGAGTACAGTTTAACATGCCTATTAAATTCACACTTAACTAATTTAATTTTTAATACAAAAAGCCACCTGTTTTTCGGGTGGCTTTTTTTTTAGAACCCGATTTTTCTTACCTTTGCCTAAATAAAATTGAAATAGAATGAAACAAAAATTTCTAATTCCTATTCTCTGTCTGCTTTTTCTGGTTTCCTGCAAAAAAGATAACCCAATAACTACAGAGCCTGCTAAAACAGGTAATATTGCTTTTCAGTTTTCACATAAAGTGAATGGGCAAGCATTGGTTTTTGACACACTAATTTATACGAATGCTGCAGGAAACGAGTACAATATAGATAATATTCAATATTTTATTTCCGAAATTGTGCTTCACAACAGTAATGGAAATGATTTTTTAGTAGCTGCTGATAATGGAATACACTATATAGATTCTGACATTCGTGCTACTCAAGGCTGGAATGTAACCGAAATTCCTGTTGGCGATTATTCTTCTGTTAGTTTTATTTTTGGTATTAACGAAGCAAAAAATCACAGCGGATTGTTTTCTAATCCTCCTGAAATTAACATGTTTTGGCCTCAACCTTTGGGTGGCGGATATCATTACATGAAAATGAACGGCAATTGGAAAGACATCAATGCCATGATAACGCCATTTAATTTTCATCTAGGTATAGGTCAGATTTATGCTCACGATGTGATAGAAATAGATTCTATTACAGGATTTGTTCCGAATTATTTTACAGTGAATCTACCTTCATGTTCCTTTAGTATTTCCGAAAATTCTACTACCAATGCTGAAATCATTATGAATATTGAAAGTTGGTTTGACACCCCGCATATTTATGATTTCAATTATTGGGGAGGAAGTATTATGCAGAATCAGGCTGCTATGCAAACCATCACCGAAAATGGAGCCGATGTTTTTACATTTCATGTTATTCCGTAATTTCATTTCCGCTTTATGAAAAATCGTCTTTTACTATTGTCTCTTTTTCTCCTATTCGTAGTTCTGGGTGCTTGTAAAAAAGAAATCCCGGTTCAAGAAGTTTATATTGATAATAGTGGTGATTATAACCCGAAGCCTTATGCGATTCATTTTCCATGGTATTTTCCAACACAATTGAATATTCCCAATGATAACCCCTTAACTGTTGATGGGGTTTATCTGGGGCGTGTATTGTTTTACGATATGCGCATGTCGGGAAAACAGGATCCCGATTCTCAGATGACGTGTTCAAGTTGCCATTTTCAGGCCAATGCATTCGAATGCGGACTAAATGGCCCTTTTGCGGGGGGGCATCCTTATGGAATCACAGGCATTTATACTCCACATTATATGTTGCCCTTGTTTAATCTGGTGTGGCAAAACAATGGTTATTTATGGAATGGATCAATAAATCCCGACAATTCCAATCCACGCAAACGTTTGTTGGAAGATGTAGTCTGGATGGGTGTTACGGCTCCTCACGAGATATTTAGCGATACCAATAGTGCCAAAGCTGCCATTCAAAGCATTTCCGGCTATTTACCTTTATTCAAAAAAGCCTTTAATACCGAAACCGTTACTTTCAATTTGATGGCAAAAGCCATTGCACAATTTGTGAGAAGCATTGTTTCATGCAATTCGAAGTTCGATCAGTATTTACTTGGACAAACCTCACTGACACCTTCCGAATCCAATGGATTTGTGCTCTTTGTAACCGAAAACGGGGCTGATTGCTTTCATTGCCATGGTGGTGATGGAAATCCTTTATTTTCTACCTATTTATTTTACAATAACGGAAAAGACACCACATTTACCGATCCTGCTGACAGGTATTCTGTTACAGGCGACCCCATGGATAAAGGCGCCTACCTTGCCCCATCTCTAAGAAACTGCGAACTTACTGGACCTTATATGCATGATGGCCGATTCCAAACTCTTGATCAGGTGATTGATTTTTATAGTGAAGGCTTGCATTGGTCGCCATCCGTAAGCCCATTAATGCATAAAGTGAATCAGGGAGGCGCTCATCTGACTGTTCAACAAAAAGCGGACCTAAAAGCCTTTTTATTAACCCTTACCGACCATTTTTTGCTTACAAATCCGGATTATGGTCCCCCTTCTGTTTTCCCTTAAAACAGCTTTTTTAAGAAAATTAATTTATTCCTTATAAGATGAATAGTTTTTTATCGTAAATTTGTCGTTACCAAAATTAATATTAAATCAGAAAATTATGAAAAAGTTCTTAATTATCGTAATGTGTTTCATGCCATTTGCATGGAGTTGTAACAATAATCCAACCGGACCGGATGGAAAAAGTACATATCCGAAAGACCAGCAAATAGAGCAACTTCAGGCTCAATTGCAGGCTAAAGATTCATCAGTTAATAACATGTTTAGCTTTATTAACGAAGTGGAAGACAACTTGAATGTGATTGAATCCAGTCAAACAAAAATTACTGCCTCAAAAAAAGGCAATAACGAAGTAAATGCTGATGTAAAAGAAAGCATTAAAGATCACATACAAAACATCAATACACTTCTGGAAAAAAATAAAGAATTAATTGCCCGATTGGAAAAAGCATTGCGTAAATCGAACATGAAAATGGATGCTTTGCAAAAAACCATTGATATGCTGAATCAGCAAATTGCTGCTAAAGACGCTGAAATTGCTGACTTAAAAGTGCAATTAGAAAAACTGAATTTTACTGTTCAGGAACTTAACGCCAAAGTGGTTGATTTAAATGCACAGAACGACCAAAAGAGTCAGGTTATCGATCAACAAACTGTTGAATTAAACACTGCCTATTATGTAATTGGCCTTAAAAAAGATTTAAAAAACAAAGGAGTGATTG
>CAYYQJ010000207.1:0-5815 GCA_964473775.1 uncultured Bacteroidales bacterium
ATTGATAATCATAATAGGTGATGCCTGTTAAAGCGCTCCAGTCGAGGATTACATCAGGGGTTTGATTGATGGCACCGTTGGTGGGAGATACATTGGTGAGTTGATCGGTGGTGGTGAAACTCCATACGGAAGTCCATTGGGTAGTATCAGCCGTATGTCTTGCACGGGCACGCCAATAATATTTGGTTCCGAACCGGAGATTAAATGCATTTATTTGTGAACTTCCGATGGCAACAGAACCGTATTGACTTAAGGGTGAAGTAAAGCTGGCGGTAGTATCCCATTGATAATCATAATAAGTGATGCCTGTGATGCCGCTCCAATCGAGGATTACATCGGGGGTTTGATTGATGGCGCCGTTGGTGGGAGATACATTGGTGAGTTGATCGATGGTGGTGAAACTCCATACGGAAGTCCATTGGGTAGTATCAGCCGTATGTCTTGCACGGGCACGCCAATAATATTTGGTTCCGAACCGGAGATTAAATGCATTTATTTGTGAACTTCCGATGGCAACAGAACCGTATTGACTTAAGGGTGAAGTAAAGCTGGCGGTAGTATCCCATTGATAATCATAATAAGTGATGCCTGTGATGCCGCTCCAATCGAGGATTACATCGGGGGTTTGATTGATGGCACCGTTGGTGGGACTCACCGGAGTTAGGTTGTCGATGGTGGTAAAACTCCAGATGGTGGACCAATCGGACGAATCCGTTGGGCTGGTGGTTTTCACTGCCCTTACTTGCCAGTAATAAATGGTGCCAAAACGCAGGTTTGAAGTACTGGCCTGACTGGAAGCGGTTACAGATTGTATGCTGGCACCCAGCAATCCTGAATTGGAACTCAGTTTGTATTGATAACCCGTTGCATTGGTAACCCCCGACCAATCGAGTAGCGCATCAGGACTGTTGTTTAAAGAAGCAACGGCAGGCGATACCAATGTAGGTAAGGTAAGTGTTGAAAAAGCAGGGATACAGTAGAGTATAAAAATAATTGCGAAAAAGAATCTTTTTGTTTTCATAGCTTAATTTATAGGTGAATAGTGGTTTATTAGTAGTTTTTTTTTAAAATCATGAATGCGAATGCCAGAAAGCATGCATTCAGACTGCAAAATTACAAATTTTATTATTATGATTTTATTTCAAAACAAAGTATGTTTTTTATAAGGCTTATAATGGAAAATGAATAGACTTTGAAAAGTCTAGTAAAACAATTTATTTGGGGCTAAAGATATGAGCCCGATTTGTCAGGCGATTTTACTAGCCACGGCCTTAAGGCCGTGGTAATTGATAATCATAATATCTTAGGACTTTAGTCCCAAATTAATGACCTTTCAGGGTGGACTCAAAAATCCAGGTTCAAATCCCTTTGACATTGTATAGATTTTGAAATTGTAATTTACCTGCTATTTGATACTTGAGCATTGTTATTTAAAATACTTTCAAGAAAAAAACATCAATTTGAACGATAAGGCACTAATTTTGTCCTCATCAATCCCAATCATAGTAAATCATGCTAACAGAAATTCAGAAACAAATTATTGCCGATATAAGAGCATATATTCAATCCACTTCTATAGGCGAAGGTTCAGGCCACGATTGGTGGCATATTTATCGCGTTGAAAAAATGGCTTTGGCAATTGCCTCAGAAGAAAAGGCCGATATCTTTATAGTTCGTTTGGCGGCTTTGTTACACGATATGGACGATTGGAAATTTAATCAGGAGGGTTCGAAAAATGCCGAAAGTCTTTTAATAAAATCAGGCTTGGATAAGAAAAGCATAGAGATGATTCTTCATATCATTCAGCAGGTTTCTTATACAGGTGCAGGCGAAAATCCCTTGCCCGATTCTTTGGAAGCTTGTGTGGTTCAGGATGCCGACCGTTTGGATGCCATAGGTGCAATAGGCATTGCCCGTGCCTTTGCTTATGGAGGTTCGAAAAACAGAGAAATGTATAACCCCGAAATCAAACCCGTGATGCATGAGAGTTTTCAGGAATATAAAAACAGTCAGTCGCATACCATCAATCATTTTTATGAGAAACTCCTCCTGCTAAAAGACCGCCTGCATACCCCCGCCGCCAAACAATTGGCCATTAAACGACATCATTTTATGGAAATGTTTCTGGAGGAGTTTTTTGAGGAATGGGGAGGAGAGTAGGTAATATTTAATAGGAGATAGGGAAGGCTTTGATATTGGATAGCTGGTTAATTACATGATCCTGTTATGTAAAATTGACAAATCATCAAATCAAAATACTATCTTTTCAATCATAATCATTTAACCATTCAACCATATAAGCAATTCAAATTACCTCCTACCCCTGATAAATATTCTTCGTTTTTTACTACCTAAAATCAATATAAATACTACTTTTGCTCAACAGAAAGTGTTTTTCAAAATTTGAAACACTATTGTAAAAACGAAGGGTAATTTTAATGATAAATAGAATCTTATTAGTTGATGTTGAAATTTTTGTAGACATTAATAATCCCGGAGTCCAATTATATAGTCATCATCCTATTGGACTGTTGTATCTTATTTCCTCTGCAAAAATACAATTCCCTGAAATAGAGTTTAAAGTCTTTCATACCTCAACAAGTGCTGACCCTATAAAAGATTTTGAAGACATATTATCTTCATTCAATCCGGATTTGGTTGGTCTGCGTGCATTATCCATAGCTGCCGACTCTTATAAAATAATATGCAATAAAATTCGGGAGATAAAACCACAAATTCCAATAATAGGAGGTGGCCCTTATCCGTCTATTTCTTACGAAGATCTTTTGCAATCGGGCATGATTGATGTGGCTGTAATAGGAGAAGGAGAAACAACATTTGTTGAGTTGATTAGTCAACTTATGAGTTCAACAGCTATTCCTACTGATATTAAAGGAACAGCCGTGCTGGAAAACGAAAAGCTGAAAGTAAATGAACAGCAACCCATCATTAAAGATATTGATGTTCTTCCCTTTCCTGATTATGATTATATCGACCTGAAAGCATACAGTCATCTTAAAAATCACGCTTTACAAGATGCCTCTAAATCGGCATTTATTTTAAGTTCGCGGGGATGTCCTTATGGATGTTTTTATTGTCATCAGCTTTTTGGAAAAAGAATTCGCAGACGTTCAGCCGAAAATGTGGTGGCCGAAATGAGAGAGCATATAGAAAAGCGGGGTATTTTTGATTTTGTTTTTCTGGATGATATTTTTAATGTTCCCATGAAGGATGCAAAAAAGGTTTTATCAGCCATAATAAAAGAATTGCCTCCTGTAAGAATCAACTTCCCAAATGGGTTAAGAGCAGATTTTATTGATGATGAATTGCTCGATTTATTCGAAAAAGCAGGCACCGTTGAAATGGCTTTGGCTGTCGAAACTGTGGTGCCGCGCTTACAAAAGCTTATCGGAAAAAATCTTGACATTGCTAAAGCACAAAAGTCAATTTCTGCAGCTTCAAAACGCTTTATTACCCGTATCTTTTTTATCATCGGCTTTCCGACAGAAACCTATGAAGAAGCCATGGAAACCCTTAATTTTGCAGCTTCATTTGAGTATGCTTCTCAGCCATCCTTAAGTATTTTAAGGCTATACAATAACTCTAAACTATTCAGCCTACTGCAGCCCACCGAAGAACAAGCAACATTGATTGCTGAACAGGAAAAGAATTTTATTCACTTAAAGATGTTCAATGATTTGGAGTTTTATGGCGACCTTTTCCCTGCTGAAAAAGTGCCTTTGAAAAGTCCGGATCTAAAAGAACTTCAATATTACTGGATGCGTAATGTAATTATGAATCCGAATCGTATTAAAAACAGCTATCAGGTTATATCAAAACACCATGATCTGGAAAAAATATTGGAGTTTTACAAAAGCGTTTTCGACAGACCTAAATTTAGTGAAAAAGATTTGCAATTGCTACTTAATATGTAATATTTAATATTTAATATTTCATGGATAAACACGAATTACAAAAACGATTGAAAAGTTTTGCCTGGCGATGTGTAAAACATGCAGATACATTACCCAAAACTCCTCTTGGGAAATATATTCACAGTCAATTGATCAGGGCTGCTTTTTCATCTGCTGCGAATTATCGGGCAGCTTGTATTGCACAGTCAAAACCTGCATTTGTAGCAAAACTCAGTATATCGTTTGAAGAAATAGACGAGTCCTCTTTCTGGATTGAAAATATCCTTGAAGGAGAACTGATAGCAAAAAACAGAGTAGAACCATTATATAATGAATCAATTGAGTTGACAAAAATCCTTGCTGCAGCCCGAAAAAACTCCCAATAATTTTACTCATTAAACATTACATCTTAAATATTAATTATTAAATATTACTTATTACATAATGATTAAGAGAATCTTATTAATAGATGCTGATTTATTTGGAGATACTTTCACCAGTTCCATTTACTTCACCCATCATCCTATTGGTTTATTATATCTGGCTTCGTTTGCCAAAGCCCAATTTCCTGAAATTGATTTTAAGGTATTTCATACTGTTACCAGTAAGGACCCATTGAAGAGTATTGAATCGCTGGTGAATGATTTCAATCCGGATATTGTAGGCATCAGGTCATTATCTTTTGCAAAGGTTGCTTTTAAATTAGTTTCTGATAAAATCCGTGAGATGCGCCCGGGTATTCCAATATTCGGAGGAGGACCTTTCCCATCAACGGCTTATAGTGATATTTTATTGGATAATCAAATTGATGTTGCGGTAATTGGCGAAGGAGAAGAAACCTTTGTTGAACTGATTAATTATTATTCGAAATCGAAAACAATTCCTCTGGATATAAAAGGTACTGCAGTTCTGGATAAGGGTATATTAAAAGTAAATCCGCTACGCCCTTATCTGGTGAACCTCGATTCCATTCCTTTTCCTGATTATAATCAGGTGAATCTGAAAGATTATGTTGGAATAAAAAATCAGGCCTTATCTGACGATTCAAAATGTGTGTTTATCATGGCAACAAGAGGTTGTCCTTACGACTGCTTTTTTTGTCATCAGATCTTTGGACGAAGAATCCGCAGACGTTCGCCTGAAAATCTGGTAGCTGAAATGAAGCAACATGTGGAGCAAAGAAATGTGGATAACTTTGTTTTTGTTGACGACACTTTTAATGTGCCCAAGCCTGAAGCCAAAGAAACTTTAGCATTGATTATAAAAGAACTGCCAGGAGTAAAACTTAATTTCCCAAATGGATTGCGTGCCGACCATATTGACGACGAATTGCTTGATTTGTTTGAGCAGGCCGGTACGGTTGAAATTGCTTTGGCTGTTGAAACGGCAGTGCCACGCTTACAAAAGTTTATTGGGAAATATATGGACATTCAAAAAGCTGAAAAAGCCATTCATGCAGCTTCCCAACGATTTGTAACCCGAACACTTTTTATGGTTGGTTTTCCAACAGAAACTTATGAAGAAGCCATGCAAACGATTAATTATGCTGCTTCTTTTCACTATGTGGCTCAACCCATGTTAAGCGTATTGCGTATTTATAATAACTCTAAAGTTTTTGATTTTCTTAATCCTACAGAAGAACAATACAAAGCAATATCTGAACAGGAGAAAAATTTGTTTCATTTGGGGATGTTCGAAAATATTAAGTTTTATGGCGATTTCTTTTCTAATGAAAAAGTTCCATTAAAAACTCCTGATTTAAAAGAGTTGATTTCGTATTGGATGCGCCATGTGAATATCAATCATAACAGGATTCAAAAAAGTTACCAGGTAATTAGCAAGCATTTCGACACGGCTAAAACACTGGAATATTACGGCAATGTTTTCGACAATCCTAAATT
>CAYYQJ010000208.1:0-5806 GCA_964473775.1 uncultured Bacteroidales bacterium
CTGAAAGTATAAGAACCGAAACCAAAATTACTGATAGTTTTTTCATGTTTTTATTTATTATTTTGTTATTAAGAAATTGTTTTTGAATTTAATGGATTAAAATTTTAAAATTTGTGATGCTATAAAAACGGATGTTCTTCAGAACAATTCAAATAACCATAAAGGTATTTCGTGTCCTGCGGAAATGATTCGTTGATTTATACTATATGAACTTGTTTGAACGCTGAAAATAGAAAATTGTTTTGCCCGGGTAACGCAAATGTCGGCCGTAATGGGTGGCGAATCAGTGCAGCAATCCAGGGCCGGCATAAAAGTATAACACAAATCGTCTTGTGACAATTTGTCATTACTGTTATCAATCAAAAAAGGAAAAGTGAAATTCGGAGCAAGTGAAAGCAAAGCATTTTCACTTATGTCTCCCGAAGGATTCAAAGCTTCTATGAATGATAATACTATTTCTAACAATGTGTGTAGCATCCGAATATCTTACAATGTTTATTTCTGTAATTTCCCTGGTATTTTGGGATTATTTTATTTTTGAATTCATAAGTACACTGCCAATGAATTCGCTCTCCTTCAACCGTTGGAAACAATTATTACAAATTACTTCTTTTTCTAATTATTAAAAATTCAAGCTTTTAACTAAAATTAACCACTGATGCGGCATTTTTGCCTCAACAAAGATAATTAATTTTTCTCAATTACTAAAATTATGCCAAAATATCAACAAAGGAAATTTTGACAATAATTTTTCTTTTGATTGCCTTTTTCAACCTACATAAACGAAAAAAGCGACCAAAATATGAGTAAAGATGAATAAAATTTTTTTCTGACCAATTCGGAGGTTTGTCAAACAGTAAAACTTTAAGCAAACCGTAGTCAACAAGGGAAACAAAAATTCTGTTCAAGACCCACATAAATAAAATTCCATTTTTATGTTTTACAACATGGCAGTTCAATCCACGAATCATTCACACATAAAACCATAAAACAATATCGCCATACAACACTTTAGCCATTCAAAAACGGATTCATAAAGCCATTCAATAATTTTTTTATACCTTTGAACCATCATTACCAAATACTCTAAAACCATAATGCCTCATCTGACACCTGAAATAAAACTGCTCATTGCCCTTGCCAAGATCAATAGGTCGGAGGCAGATATTGCTTTGGCCGATGTATTGATAAGTGAGGTTAAGGATTGGAATTATTTTTACGAAATAGCTGTAATTCATGGCATAGCTTCTCTTATTTCGGGTCATCTGCAGCATCAGCAACAGCTTCAATTGATTCCGGCAAAAGTAGTTTCAGGATTAAATCAGTTTTATTTACGCTCTCTCAGCCGCAACATGATATTGTATGAGCATTTTAGTAAGGTGATGGAGGTTTTTGCAGCAAAAAACATTCAGGTGATACCTCTGAAGGGCATATATCTGGCCGAAACACTTTATAAAGACATAGGTTTAAGGCAGATGAGCGATATTGATTTGCTGGTGAAAACAGAAAGGGCAGAAGAGTGTATTCAAATACTTTCTGAAGCAGGATTTCAGGAAAGCTCGCGTCATAAATCAGAATTTATTAAAGAAAAAGGAAGTGCAAAACATTTGCCACCAATGGTGATGGATGATGTGATGGTTGAAATTCATTATCGTATGCTCATTGATGATAGTGTTCATGCGGTGGATATTGAAGAATATTGGCAGGATGCAAAGCCTGTAAGCCTGCATCATTCCGCTGTTCTTTCTTTATCTCCTGAACATCTGTTTCAATTTTTATGTATTCATCTCGAAAGGCATTTCAATGAAGGCAAGATAAAATTATATCATTTTGTTGATTTGATTGGAATTCTTGATGCCCATCAAAATGATTTCAATTGGCAGAAATTCATACAATCCTGCGTTAATAATCAATGCAAAAGAAATGTTTTCAGGATTTTATTTTTACTGGAACAATATTTTTCTGCCTCATTTCCTGAGCATATCCGTCAGGAAGCTTTAAAATATGGTGATAAGCCTACCGAATTTCTTTTTGAAGCATACCTGCAGTGCAGCAAAAAGGATATTTATAAAGGAGTCGAAAATTTAAACATCAAAAACCTGCGGAAATTAAAAGGTTTTAAGAACCGCATACATTATATAATAGGCGATATTTTTCCTTCAAAATCATTCATGGTTTCGAGGTATCAATTGAAGCGTACCGGTTTTTTGTATGGGTATTATTTTTTAAGAATGATAAAAGGAGTCTGGATTTTGATAAGGCATGTGTACAAATTATTATTGAAGCCCTAAGATAATCATGAGAAGATAATTTTTGGAATACAAAAGTTCACTGTGTAACTCTGTTTTTTACTCCGTTCACTCTGTGGTTAAAAAAATACGATATTGCTAACCACAGAGGGCGCAGAGGTTTTGCACAGAGGGCACAGAGTTAATAAGGTTAAGCCGGAAGAATTATTTTTGAAAATGCATTTTATTTTTCAAGAATCACAAATTCAGTTCTTCTGTTTTTTGCCCTTCCTGCTTCGGTATCATTGCTTGCCACAGGCTTTTCTTTACCAAAACCTTTATATGACAAACGTTCAGCTTTAATGCCGCGGTCAACCAAATAATTGAAAACTGATTTAGAACGGCTTTCCGACAACTGAATGTTTGCCTGATCATTTCCAATATTATCGGTATGTCCTGCAATTATTACCTTAATTTTAGGATTTTCTGCCAGAAACTCAATAAACCCATCCAACACGGCTTTAGAATCGGTGTTCAATTCAAAACTGTTCGATCCAAAATAAATATCGTTGAGCTTGTACGATTGTCCAACTACTATGGGTTTAACTTCAAAATCCACTTGTTTTACAGCTTCTTCACGCACTGTATCAGCTGCTGCAATAAGTTTGGATTCGTAAGCATAATCTTCTTTTTTTACAGTAAGAACGTAGTCGTTTTTGGTATTAACAACCAAAGAATAGCTCCCTGAAACCGAATCCACAGGAATCTGACGAACTTTTTTTGTTGCCACATTTTTTATTTCTATGCGGGCATTCACAGGACTCTCGCTCTTTTCTTCTTTGATATTTCCTTTCAGAATTTTCATTTCTTCCGGCCGGGCTTCCTTATATAAATCAAAAGAATACACATCCCATCCGCCTGCACAATGCAGTTTGTTAGATGTAAAATACCCTGTTTTTCCATCAAGGCTTACAAAAAATCCGGCATCATCTTCTGTTGAATTGATAGGATATCCAATATTTACAGGCTTGCCCCAACTTCCATCAGGTTGCATTCGTGAGTAATAAATATCATAACCACCCAAACCTGCCAGATTGGGAGAGTCGGAAGAATAATAGAATGTCTGACCGTCAGAATGCAAAAAAGGGGTTTTTTCATTACGTGAGGTATTAATGTTTTTCCCCATATTCTCCGGTACACTCCATTCTCCTTTTTGATTTTTCTTCGAAAACCAAATGTCGTAACCGCCCAGACCGCCTTTACGATCGCTAACGAAAAAAAGAGTATTCCCATCTGATGAAATGCAAGGCATACTTTCCCAACTATCATCGTTATTCACATAATCAAGCGGAGCAACTTCCCCCCACATTCCGTCAGCATCTTTTTTTGTGTAATAAATATCGCAATTGTAGTAAGAGCCTTTGTCTTTACAAACTGTGTAAAACAATTCCTTATTATCTATTGTAAGGCTGGCCCCTCCTTCGTTTTGATTCACATTAAAAGGGTAAGGCATCTCCTGACCATTATCATATAAACTATTTTTCTTCTGACTATAATAGAATTTTTCGGTAAAAATAGGCTTTTGTATCAGGTCGCTTTTATTTGGTGGAAGTTGTATTACCCTTGCATAGAACATGGTTTCTCCATCGGGCGACATAGAAGGTATATAATCGTCGGTTGGGGAAGAAACGCCTTTTACGCACACAGGATTGAATGGCACAGGATTATTCAATACTTTATTGTACATTTTGGCAAACTTCAACATAGATTGGGCACGGGTTTGATCAGCATCGGATTCAATCTTACCCGGGTCTTTGAGAAAGATGGTCAGGTATTTCTCGGCCATAGCCCAGTTTTCGGCTCCATAGTAGATGTCACCAAGATAATAGTACACATTGATATCGAAATCGGGGCAAAGTTTAATCGATTCCTCAAAGTATTTACTGGCTGCTTTCAGGTTGTAATCAATCTTTTTAAAATTGATAAGGCCTATAAAGAAGAAACACTTTCCGCAGGAAGAATCTATTTGCAACACCTGACGGAATAGGGGATAGGCTTCATTGGTTTTTTTATCTCTGAACTTATCGAAAGCTTGGTCGTATATCTTTTTGGCCTTTTTGTTTTCAGGATCAGGGCAGATTTCGCTTTCCTGAGCCATTGAGCGAAAAGCCGGAGCCAGACACAATATAAATAATAGGATTACTATTTTACTCCTGCTCAGCATAAGGCATATTTTTTAAAAAACTGTCAGCAATCACCAAAGCGGCCATTGCTTCAACTATGGGCACAGCACGGGGAACAATACATACATCGTGACGACCTTTTATTTCGAAACTTTCTGATTCTGCGTTTCGGTTGATGGTCACTTGTGGCTTGCCTATACTGGAGATGGGTTTAAAAGCAACATTAAAATAAATGTCTTCACCATTTGAAATGCCTCCCTGAATGCCTCCTGAATGATTGGTTAAGGTGCGGAGTTTTTCATTTTCAATCATAAAACTATCATTATGCAAACTTCCCTGAAGCGAAGCTGCTTCAAAGCCCAGCCCATATTCAAAACCTTTTACAGAATGGATAGACATCATGGCGTGTGCAAGCTTTGCCTGTAATTTATCAAACAAGGGATCTCCCAAGCCAGGTTCACATCCTTGAATTACACAACTTATAATTCCGCCTAAAGTATCCTTATCATCCTTGGCTTTTTTTAACAAAGTCAACATCTTTTCGCTTGTTTCTTTATCCGGACAACGAACAGGACTTTCTTCAATGGATTCGGGATTGAAGTTTTTATAAAATGTTTCCTTCAAAGCTATACTTCCGATTTGTTTCACAAAAGCAAATACAACTATTCCTTGTTTAAGAAGCATTTGTTTGGCAATACTTCCCGCCACAACAACAGGAGCAAAAATTCTTCCTGAAGCATTTAGTTTTCCGGCACTTTCAGTTGACCCATATTTGGCGAAATAAGTGAAATCGGCATGTGAAGGTCTGAAAAGATTATCGAGCTTATCGTAATCACCTTTTTTTTGTCCGGTATTTGGAATGATGAAGCTGATAGGGCCTCCTGTGGTTTTTCCATCTCTTATTCCGGATAAAATTTCGCAAGTGTCAGGCTCTTTTCTTGGCGATGAAAAGAAATTATTTCCACTGCTGCGTCGATAAAGTTCTTTGCGGATGAGCTCTTCATCTATCAATAAATCAGACACACATCCATCAATAACTCCACCCACAGCCTTGCCATGCGAATCACCAAAAATAGTTACCTTAAAAACATCACCAATCGAATTGCCCATGAAGACAAAATTATGAATTAAGTAACGTAAATGTTCATTAATTGTTATTCAAATAATGAACACGGTTATTAACAAAAAGAAATTTATTGTTTTGTAAACAATTGGGTTTGGCGGAAATTGTCTGAAGTCAGCTTAATAAAATAAATACCGTTCGCAAAATCTTTGATATTGATCTTCTCATTCAATTTGTTGCCACTAATATTCACTTTCCGTGAAAAAATGATTTGACCCCTGTTTTACGCACTTTTTAAAAAAATCAAAAAAAACCTTCGGAATCGCCTGTAA
>CAYYQJ010000209.1:0-5795 GCA_964473775.1 uncultured Bacteroidales bacterium
AACATATTCATCACGGATATGCTTAAATGTTACTTTTGCTGTCTTCGGGTTGTCTCGGGCTGTCTTGACTGACTGTCTCGGGGTGTCTTCATGTCGTCTCGAGGTGTCTTCACATCGTCACAAAGGAAATGGTTATATTCAGCTTTCTTTTAAATTTTCTTGGCATTTGATTTCAGTGTTATGGTTTTAAATCAACCTAAATCCTTTCATCTCCTAAACTTCTGCTTTGATTGTGTTTTTTTTTTACATTTGCAACTCCAAAATTTAAACCATTTGCTATGAAAAAAAATCTACTTTTAATTCTGTTTTTTCTGTTTTGTTATTCAGCAATTAAAGCCCAGGATTCACAAGGTGGAACTCCTTACAGTTTCAACAACAATAAGATAAATATTGTGATTGATTTAGTTCAGGTACCTGCACCGGATATCATGAAATTGCAAACCGAAGATTTAGACAGGGCGCAAAAAAGCGAACCGTATCGTATCGGAGTTTCTATTCCTGTTGATTTTAGTCTGACAAATTCGGGCACATGGACCGATTTACCCGAAATTAATTCAACTTTATGGCAATTAACAGTGAAATCGGCAGGTGCAAAATCAATCAGTTTTGGTTATGGTCAGTTTTATTTGCCCGAAGGCGCAAAACTTTTTGTTTATAACAAATCAAAAAACAGGGTGATAGGTGCTTATACTTCAATCAATAATACTGAAAACTTCTATTTTTCGCACGAAAAAATCAGCGGGGATGAAATTACACTGGAATTAATTATTCCGGATGCTGTGAAAAATGCTGCACTGCTTAATATCACAGAACTCAATTATTTTTACCGCAGCGGAGAAACCGACCAAATGCTTGCAGCTTCTGATCCCTGCGAAGTTAATATCAATTGTACTCCTGAAGGTACCAATTGGCAACAACAAAAACTTGGTGTTTGTAAGTTGGATATCAGGATTGGTGCTAACTGGTTTAATTGTTCGGGTTCGTTGGTAAACAATACCAGTCAGAATTGTACGCCGTATGTTTTATTGGCCGACCATTGCCATTATGATGCAGGATATGCCTCCACAGCCGATTATGCTGCCTGGGTGTTTTATTTTCATTACGAAGCTACCACCTGTACAGGAACTACCTCTACAGGAACCAGAACCAAAACCGCATGTACACTGAAAGCTCATGATACTTACGGTTCTAACAACTCCGGTTCTGATTTTTTGCTTGTGCAAATTAATACTGCCATTATCACTTCGTTCAACGTGTTTTATAATGGTTGGGACAGAAATAATACAGCCAGTACCAGTGGTGTAGGCATTCACCATCCTGCCGGGGATATTATGAAAATATCTACTTATACCAGTACTTTATTGGCTGCTAATGTAGGTGGAACAGCATCTCATTGGCAAGTAACCTGGGCAGCTACAACTAATGGACATGGTGTAACAGAAGGTGGTTCGTCAGGTTCTCCTCTTTTTAATGCAGCAAAACGAATTGTGGGGACATTAACAGGGGGCTCATCTTATTGTACTGCAACAGGTGACCCTGATTATTATGGAAAATTTTATAACCATTGGGATAAAAACGGAAGCACTGCAGCCACCCGTTTGAAAGATTGGTTGGACCCAACAAACTCCAATGTAACTACCCTTGATGGACGTGCCTCCTGCGCTACCGGAATTTCTGAAAATTCTTTTACCGAAGAAAGAATCAACATTTATCCAAGTCCTGCACAATCTGACATAACCATCGACATTCGCACTGGCGATCAATCTCTGGAAAACATTCAAATTTATAATGTTATGGGAGCTCTGGTATATAACATTCCTGCCATTTCGGTGGCTAACAGCAAAGCAGTGATTTCTATTGAAGGACTTGCATATGGTGTGTATTATATAACCGCAATCAAAAATAAAACAACCTTTAAAGGTCAGTTTATAAAAACAAAATAAAATAGATCAATGAAAAAAATCTTATTACTCATCTTTTGTCTTATTATTTTTAAGAGCAATGCTCAGATAAGTCAGGGAGGTATTCCCAAAAGTTTTAGTTTAACCAATCTGTCAGAAACTTTTGATACAAAAGTGCTTCAAAAACCTGACATGAAACTGATTCAAAAGGATGATGATGAAACCGGAAAACAAGGTGGGTTGCGAAAAATAGGTGAATCCATATCAGTAGATATCAATTTAAACAATTCAGGCACATGGGAAGAACTTCCTAATGGCGACCGCATCTGGCGATTGAAACTTGTGGCCGACGATGCTTTGGCATTGGGTGTTTATTACAATCATTTCTGGCTGCCTGCAGGTGCACGCTTGTTTTTATATAATGAAGATAAAACCAAAATAATTGGTGCTTTCACCGAAGTTGACAACCCTGAATCGGGTTTGTTTGCCACCGAATTGCTTCCCGGTTCAACCACCATCATGGAATATTACGAACCATCAAGAACCAAAGGAAAATCTGTAATCAGCATTTCGGAAGTTTCTTATGTGTATCGCGATTACTATTTCCGCAACGGGCAAAAGGCTTTTGGCGATTCGCAGAGCTGCGAAGTAAATGTAAATTGTTCGGAAGGAGCAAGCTGGCAGGATCAGAAAACAGGTGTGGCACGTATTTCTATCAAAATTGGTACAGGCTATTATTGGTGTTCGGGAACCTTGCTGAACAATCAGCGTCAGGATTGCACTCCATATTTTCTTACTGCCGACCACTGTGGCGAAGGAGCTTCAGCCGCCGATATGAATCAATGGATTTTTTATTTTAATTACGAATCGGCCACCTGCCCCAACCCCACTGCAGAGCCAACTTCAAACACTTTAACAGGCTGTACGCTGAAAGCCAACGGAGGAACAGGTGGAAGCACAGGTTCTGATTTTTATATGATTCAGTTGAATCAAACTCCAACCGCTTTTAATCCTTATTTTAATGGTTGGGACAGAACCAACACCGCCAGCACCAGTGGTTTTGGGATTCATCATCCATCAGGCGATATTAAAAAAATATCTACCTACACCTCTGCACTTACTACAACCGGATGGAATGGCAGCGGTTTGCAATCGCATTGGCAGGTGTTTTGGGCTGCAACAGCCAACGGACAAGGAGTTACCGAAGGTGGCTCATCCGGGTCACCTATATTCAACAGTGCCGGATTGGTGGTTGGCGATTTAACCGGAGGCGGTTCCGATTGCTCCAATCTAACCGCACCTGATGATTATGGCAAATTATATTACTCATGGGATTTGAACGGAACCACTGCGGCGACCCGCTTGAAAGACTGGCTTGACCCCGACAATACCGGAGTGAATACCGTTTCAGGCAAATATTGCAACGGAACCGTTCCTGTAGTGGCCGATTTCAAAGGCATCCCATTGGTAATACCTGTTGGAGGAACTGTCAATTTCACCGATTTATCTACCGGAAGCCCCACTTCGTGGTCGTGGACATTTACAGGTGGAACTCCTGCCACTTCTACGGTTCAGAATCCTACAGGAATTCAATATACTACTGCAGGCATTTATGCTGTTTCGCTAACCGCCAGCAATGGCACCGGAAGCGATATAGAAACCAAAATCAATTACATCACCGTGGGCGACCCACCCCCTGTTGCTGATTTTGTTGCCGATATGACTTCTATTCCTGTAGGCGGAACGGTAAATTTTACTGACCTTTCAGCAGGCAGTCCTACTTCATGGTCATGGACATTCAATGGCGGAACTCCAGCAACATCAACCACACAAAACCCTACCTCTATTCAATATAATACAGCAGGTTTATACACCGTTTCTCTTTCTGTTACCAATGCCGGAGGCTCTGATATCGAAACCAAAACCAATTATATTTTTGTTGGAAACAACCCCGGAACTTCTACCTGCGATACCCTCCATTTTCCTCTCCCAGGCAATTTGGTGATGTATTCAATACGTTATACCAGTGGAGCTTATGGCTATATTTCGGGCACAAATGGTTATTCTGATAAAGCAAAAGCCGATTTTTTTAGTCCTTCATCACCTTACAATTTACTGGTAGGTGTTTTTATTAAATTCGGAAAAGCCAAACGACTTCCTCCTCACACCTACAATGTTCCTGTGGTTGTTTGGAACAATTCAGGTCCTGGTGGCGCACCCGGCACCGTATTGCTTTGCGACTCCATTCCTTTCCAGCAAATATACGACGATGTGGCTCATAATGCATACACTTTCTTACAGTTTGCCACTCCAATGAATATGTCAAGCTCTTTTTATCTGGGCGTTCAATTGCCAACATTTACCGGCGACAGCATTGTGATTCTTACCAATAAAAACGGACAATCTGTGCCCGGCACCGCTTGGGAACAATGGAGAGACGGAACCTGGTATGCTTATTCGGATGCAAACTCATGGCAATACAATCTCTCTCATGCCATTTTCCCTGTAATTTGCAAACAGGATTTTGGCGTGAACGAAACCGGACTACTGAACGACATTTCTATTTATCCCAATCCTGCCAATCAACAGTTTACCATCGATTTCGGAACCATAATTTCCGACAAGGTAACCGTGAAGATTTACAACAATATGGGAGCGCAGATAAAAGAAATAGATTACAACGGAACTCCTGCCAATTCGTTCAACATCAACATGGGCGATTTCAGCAGTGGAATTTATTTTGTTAGTGTAACCAACGGCAACCAAAACATCATCAGGAAACTCAGTCTGATGAAATAACAATCCCCCTTGTTTATTTTCATAAAACCTCTCAATTTTATTAATACGCTATGATTGATACAATATTAAAACAAAATCTCAATAAAAATTCTTTGAGCTGGCGTATTGCTGAAAAGGTGTTGCAACAGCAAAGAATTACCCCCGACGAAGCCCTGTTTTTATATCAAAAAGCCGACTTGGGTTATCTGGGCATTCTGGCAAATCATATCAGAGAAAATAAAAACTCCCGACAGGTTTTTTTTATACGCAATGTACATCTCGAACCCACCAATGTGTGTGTATGTAATTGCAAATTTTGCTCTTACTCCAAACGCGATGGCGAAAAAGGAGCCTGGCGACTTTCGATGAAAGAAATTACGGATACGGTTAAAAACATCCCGACCGATATCAGCGAAATTCACATCACAGGAGGCACCCATCCCGAAGCCACCCTGCTGTATTACGAAAAAATAGTTAAAACCGTAAAAAGCATTCGCCCCGACATTCATCTGAAAGCATTTTCGGCAGCCGAGTTGCAATATGTGTTTGATAAAGCTGGCGTAAGTTATCAGGAAGGATTCCGCGTATTGATTGCTGCAGGATTAAATTCCATTCCGGGCGGAGGTGCCGAGATATTCGACGAAAAACTTCGCAAAAAAATATGCCCCGAAAAATCAACCTCCGAAGCCTGGCTTCAGGTGCACAAAGCGGCGCATCAGGCTGGCATTTTTTCGAATGCAACCATGCTATACGGACATATCGAAACCGCCAAACACCGTATCGACCATCTCAACCGCCTGCGCTGCCTGCAAGACGAAACCGGAAAATTCAATGCATTTATTCCCCTGAAATTCCGCAATCAAAACAATACCATGTCCGATTTAAAAGAAACCACCCAGATAGAAGACATGCGCAATTATGCGGTTTCCCGTATCTTTCTCGACAATTTCCCTCATCTGAAAGCCTATTGGCCCATGCTTGGCAAACAGTCAGCACAGGTAGCACTATCTTTTGGTGTGGACGATATTGATGGAACCATCAACGATTCTACCTCCATTTACACCTCAGCAGGCGAGATCGGAAGAGCACACGTCTGAACTCCAGTCACCTGAAGCT
>CAYYQJ010000210.1:0-5784 GCA_964473775.1 uncultured Bacteroidales bacterium
TATTGCCCTGGATAAACATGCTGTTGTTTATCGCGCAAGAAAAAGAGGCGAAAAACAGAACAAAGAAAAAGAAAAAGTTGCATCACAACCACTAAACTAAAATCTTACAAATTATGACAGCACAAAATGACAGCGAAATCAGATATTTAACTCCAATTAATGTTGATGTTAAAAAGAAAAAATATTGCCGTTTTAAAAAACACGGTATTAAGTTCATTGATTATAAAGATGCAGATTTCTTACTGAAATTCATTAACGAACAAGGTAAAATTCTTCCACGCAGATTAACCGGAACATCTTTAAAATACCAGCGCAAACTTGCCAAGGCGATTAAAAGAGCACGTCACATGGCTTTATTACCCTATGTTGCCGATTTATTAAAATAAGGAGAGCTAATCATGAAAGTTATATTAAAACACGACGTTAATAAATTGGGTTATGCCAATGAAATTGTTAAGGTAAAAAACGGCTACGGCAGAAATTACCTTATTCCACAGGGTTTTGCTATTATGCTTACCCCTTCTTCTGAAAAAGAACATGCCGAACTGACTCGTCAGAAAGCATTTAAAGAAGATAAAATCCGTAATCAATCAGAAACTCTTGCAAAAGCATTGGAAAATATTACCGTAAAGGTAGGTGCAAAAGCAGGTACTTCGGGTAAAATATTCGGTTCTGTTAATGCTATTCAGATTTCTGATGCTATTAAAGAACAATACAATTTCGATATCGACCGCAAGAAAATTGTGATTGATGGCGAAAGCGTTAAAGAATTAGGTTCTTATTCAGCTAAAATCAACATCTACAAAGATATCAAAGTGGATATCAAATTTGAAGTATTTGCTGAATAGTTAAACCTACATATCTTATTACAGAAAGTCCCGGTATTATTGCCGGGATTTTTTTTTGCCTTCAAACCAGGCATGGATTTGCTTTACCAGAAAAATAAAAACTACGGCGGTAAAAAACGAAAACATGGCATACACCACCGCGGGTTTTTCTATTTCAGGATTTTTCAGAATGGTGCCTCCAATCAGTAATGCCAATGCGGTATTGTGTAATCCTACCTCTATGGATATGGTAAATTGGTCGATGAAGTTTCTGCGGAATAGTTTCGCAATCAATATGCCCACAGCCATTGCCATAAAATTCAGCACAAGCATATAAGGCAAAATCTGCAGGGTTTCCGTTAGGCTGATTCCGGTGCCACCGCTTTGCTTACTAAAGAAAATCTTTATAGTAAAAACCACAAACAGCAAAAAGGTTAACACATATTTCAATGGTTTTTCGAGCAATTTTGCAGCAGTTTCTCTTTTACTTCGGATATAAACACCAATAGCGGCAGGAATAATGGTAACCACAAAAATCTGAGTGATGGTTTCCGGCACCGGTAACTGAATGCGGGCATCAACACCCATAAAAAGATTCAACGTAAGATTGGCCAGAAGCGGAATGCTGAGAAGTGTGATAAAACTATTGATGCTGGTCATAGAAATGGCCAAAGCCACATTTCCTTTAAATAAATGAGTAATCAGATTTGACGAGGCCCCACTGGCACATAAGGAAACAATAACGATTCCTACCTTTTCAGACGCATTACAATCAGACACCGATGCGATAACATAAGCAATCACAGGTATGATAAACAACTGTACGGCCAAGGCTATGATTAAGGATAGCGGCTGATTGAACAACTTCTTAAAATCTGATATAGATAAAGATAAACCAATTCCCATCATGATAATGGCGAGAACCGAACTTATCAGAAAATCTATGGCAGAATAAGACGAATACATTAATCTAAATTTCAATGTAAAGGTAAAGGTAAAAAATGAAATGGAAGAAATTTTAAAAGAAAAAATTGCAGAATTGCTAAATAGTTAAATGGTTATTGAAGTGCTATAGAAGTGGTGGCATGTCTTTGAGACGTATTATGAATATCCTAATGTTAATGGAGATGCGAAAACCTAAACCTTTTATAATGCCTCACTATCGTCAACCCGAGTGCCAGGTACCCGTAAATTTCCAAACAGCAATATCGGGGAAAAAATTATTTTTTCAATTTGGTTTTTCTAATAAAAATTAGTTTACCTTTACCGCCGATATTTCTCATGAAATCTACCCGAGAGAGGCAGAAACAAACAGTACATCATTTCAATCTCTCTCTGATATCAAATGCAATTGATTGTATTTCAGAAGGTTTTTGTGAGATTTATCTGGTTTTTGTTTGGTATTTTATTTAAGATTTTTTAGAAATTACAATGAGATTATCCGGATTTACACTACAACACAGCTTTGCTAACAGCGCAGCTACACTATTTTTTACTTTTATCAACGGGTAAATTGTTTTTTTTAACGGTTTGCTGATTTTTAAAGCAAACTTCTTTTCTTTTTTTAATACTAAACGGTGAAATTTTTTTCACAGCTTAGTTCTTTGTTTTAATGATAACGTAAATTTCGGGCAAATTTTATATTCTTATAAATTAGGGATTTATAAAATTGTTTAACCATTTGGTTAGTTTATCGTGCACGATAAAATTTTTATCGCATTCGATAAAGGTTTTATTGGGTGCAGTAAAGGTTTTATCATGGTCGATAAATACTTTATCAAGCTCGGTAAAAGTATTATCAAAATCGATAAATACTTTATCAGTATCGGTAAAGGTTTTATCAAGGTCGGTAAAGGTTTTATAGGGTACGGTAAAGGTATTATCAAGATCGATAAAGGTATTATCATGACCGATAAAGGTATTATCATGATTGATAAAGTTATTATCATGAATGGTAAAAGGTTTATCGCAACCATAGAAAATAGAATAAAAGGGTAAAAACACCGGATAATTTAACGCATAAAAGGCAAAGAAATTTTACGTTGCAAGCAACAAACTCAGAATAAACCAAACACAGTAGAAAATTATAAATAATAATCAAACATATTAACAAATATAAAATACAATACTATGGCAAAAGAAAATTTAGAAAAAACCAGACAAAAAGCATTGAATAAGCTTAAGAACCTTAATACTTTGCAACTTTCGGATGGCAAAGTTTCTCCTGACAAAAAATGGAAGGACTGGGGATTAGTTATTGCAGAAAGCACCTATATTACTGGTAGTTATACGGAACTTTCAGGATACATGGATATTATTAATACAGGACGAAATTGTCCGCCTGCAATAAAAGACGCTTTCGATTTGAGGCTTAAGGAGTTCAAACTATACGATCATGGCCCTGTTGACCCTCATCGTATTTATGAAAAAATCGCCATTTTTGGCAAACTTTCTGATTGGGAAACATTAGAAATCAGAGGTCATACCACTCTTGCCAAACAGCCAACTCATTCTACGGGCGAAGGCACACAGGTATTTATTCCTTTTCCGCAAATGAGGTTGCGCAGCAACGCAATCGGACAACAATTGTTTGCAGTAACCAATCCGGCAACCCCCACCAGCAGGGCAAAACCACCAAAAGTGGCTTTTGTAAGGATGTACCGCTATATTGGCTCCGAGCCACCTAAATCTCTTGACGATTTTAAACCAGTCGGCATAGCATCAAAAGGCTTATTTTTAAGCCAGACAGATGTTGAGAGTCCGGATCCGAAAACAAAATATTTCTCACATCACTTTGCCAAATATGAATTTAAAGACGGAACAATGAGCATGCCCAGCCAGGTGGTTGTGACGGAAGTGCTATATATGGTGCAGGTATAGTGGAAACGGGTCAATCGTATAAAGTCGGCTAATACGGCTGGCTTTGTACGGTGGGACCGATGGTATAAAAATGTTATCGTTCATTTTAGAAGATTCTAGTAAATGCAAAAGTCAATAATTATAATATCAATTTTATTTTGCTCATTGGTTCTACATTCACAGAATATAGAAACTGACAAGAATGACAAAATAATCGGCGGAGGTATTTATTTTTCACCGACTCAACTTGTATTTCCTGAAATACTCTTGACTTATGAACATTTCTTGACCAATAGATTCTCCTTATCTTATTCATTAGGATACAAAATCCCAGTTGGAAAAGGTGAAGTTATTAAGGAATTTGGGCATGGTTTGTTTGCCATTTATGAATATCAGTACATGTTTAATAAGTTCTCAAATGCTATTTACTTTTCAATTAGTCCCTCATATTATCTTGGACAGAAACGAAATTTTTTTATACAATGCGAATTGTTCAATAGATATTATTGGTTTGACAAGAAGCAATTAGCATTCGATAATATTGAGACATACAATTATAATTCTATAAGAACAGAACGGAATAATGTTGTTGGTATAAAAGTTTTGATAGGCACTAATATTAAATTGAGTATATCAGATTCATACTTTCTTAATTTTAAGATTTATTTGGGACCAGGTTTAAGATATAAGATCTATAACTATGAAAATATAAATGGAATTGAAAATATTAACGGACAGGACACTATAATACCTTATAATAAAGAACATGGATCGCTTATATTACCTTCAGTTCAATTTGGAGTAAAGATAGGAATAACAAGAAAAACGAAACGATAACAACACCCGTTGGGTGGCAGACTCTGCGCCAAGTTCGGCTGAGGTTCTACCTAATTCGTTTCTATCCTATTAGTTTCCACCTAATTCTTATCCTCTGATGCAATCAGAAGTGAAAAGAAAAAAATAAAATGATTACCTTTGCATAAACATTATTGATTATGATTACCAAAACCAAATTGAAAGAAACACTTGAAAAGTTTCCGGAAGAATTTACCATTGATGAATTGATTGATGAAATCATACTTATTGATAAGATTACACTGGGTGATCAACAATCCGATAGAGGTGAAACCATTGCAGAAGAAGATTTAGATCAGGAAATAAAGAAATGGTTAGCATAAGATGGACAAAATTAGCTGCTGAGGACTTGAAAGGAATTTATGATTATATTTCAAGAGATTCGATAAAATATGCGAAGATTCAAGTCATCAGATTAAGAAACAGAACAAATATATTAAAGATCTATCCGCTCTCCGGAAAACTTATTCCTGAATACAATGATTTGCGATACAGAGAATTAGAAGAAGGGAGTTATAGGATAATTTATAAAATTGTCAATAAGAATCAGATTGATATCCTGACAATTCATCATTCTAAAAGAAATTTATTTCTGAGAAAAATAGAGTAAAATATCCAGCTACAGAGGCATTACATTCCCCGCCTCCCAATAATCTGTGAACTAAGCGAAGCGACCTCACGAACACACTTAAGATTAATGTACTATTGTGAGTAATCTGTGGCACATTAATCCCATTTCGGCTCATACTCCCTCCTGATTTTCCAGGCTCTGATATCTTCCCTATTAAGCAAATGCTTTTGCCTTTCTCCTATCATCCATTAATGCTTTACCTTAAAAAGCCAATCAGGAATTAAATATCGGTAGCATATCAATCACCTTGTCGCTCAATCACAATTGTATAAATATATCATTGCATAATTACATAATTGTATCATGGTTCCCGAATTATTCGTAATTTTACAATAAAAAAATGTCAGCAAAAATTCCAAAAAAAAATAAAGGCACTGCATTGGGAACTTCTTCTCTGGTTTTAAACGTATTTTTCAAAAACCCCAATGTTCCTTTAAACTACAAACAGGTTTCTAAATTACTCAATATAAAGGATAAATCAGATAGAGAAATTGTGCTCAGGCAGCTCGACAACCTGGTAAAAGACAAAAATCTGATAGAGGATAAAATCGGCCGATTTAAACTGAATCCCGAAAAACACGCCTTATACTTCCCTAAAAAGACCTACCTCAC
>CAYYQJ010000211.1:0-5777 GCA_964473775.1 uncultured Bacteroidales bacterium
ATGGCAGCAGATGCCTATGGTAATATTTATGTGGTAGGCGCTACTCCTGTTAGTGGACAAGGATATGATTTGGATGTTGTTAAAGTAAATCCTGATATGAGTTTAGCCTGGGAAGTAACCTTTAATGGGGCTGATGATTTGGACGATATTGGGAAAGGGCTTATATTGGATGCATCAGGCAATGTATATGTAACTGGCTATACATCAACATTAAATCAAGGCAGAGACATAGTAACCAGGAAAATCAGCAACAGTGGCACAGTATTATGGACAGAAATAATAAATGATGATATAGACGGAAACGACGAAGGAAGCGAAATAGCAATCAACACTTTGGGAGAGATTTTTGTTACCGGATGTATTGATACAGAATTGGACACTTCTGATGTTTATACAATAAAATATGATGGAAGCGGTACTAAAATTTGGGATATAACTACAGACGGAGATGCCCATTTAAACGACAAAGCAACCAATATTGCAATTGCTGATGATGGTAGTATTCTGGTGACAGGGCAAAGTGAAACTGCACCCGGAATTTATCAGTATGGCACTGTTTGTTATAAGGAAAAGAGGGTAATAACTCCAACAGATTTTAACAGCGAACCACCCAATAGTAGCTTTTTATATTACCAAAACAAGGGGCAAATAATTAATACCGACAATTCTACGGAACCTGATATAAAATTTTATACTACAAACTCATCTCCTGCGTTGTTTATAACAAATAATAGAATCAGTTATGTTTTTGCATATGCAGATACATCAGCCAGCACATCCGACACCATGCAAAGAATTGATATCTACTATCCTAAAAGTAATAAAAATGCCAAAACCTATGCTATGGTAGAGCAACCCAGCTATTTAAACTATTTTTTACCTCAATGTCCTCAAGGTTTAACTGAAATCCATGGAAATCAACGCTTGATTACCACCGACCTTTATCCAAATATTGATTTAATGTATAGCAGCAATCAAAACGGATTGAAGTATTATTACATAATAAAACCTGGAGGAAATCCTGAAAATATTGAATTTGTAATTGATGGAGCATCATCGGTAAATATTAATACGACAACAAACGCATTAACCATTAGCAGCCTTGTCGGAAGTATAATGTATGAACGACCTGCCGTTTATCAATTGGATAACTCAAATAATATCATTCCAATAACAGGTTGGACAGCAGATTGGCAATACGATGGAGTTAATGATGCCTATAAATTTAATATCGGTGCTTATGATGATACGAAAGCGTTGATTATTCAGGTGGATGGAGGGCATAGTGTGCAGCAATTAACAACAATTGGGAATTTAGAATGGAGTACATATTATGGCAATGCAAGCGAAGATGAAGCTTATGATATTATTACGGATAATTCAAATAATTTATACCTAGTAGGCACTACTTCTAGTATTCTTTTTCCAATTACTACAGGATCATTTCAAGGTACACTAGCTGGATTACGAGATGCTTTTATTTTAGCTTTCAATAATGCTGCTGAACCTATATGGGCGACATATTATGGCGGAACTGACACAGAGGAAGGCTATGGCATTGCAATAGGAAGTATTAACAACTTATATATAACTGGGACAAGTACAAGCTTAAGTCTACCTACGATAACAAATAATCATGGAATTTATATTCAAACAGCTGGTCTCGGCAATAGTACATTCTATGGATATATAACAGAAATCAAAGCGACGACTGGTAAAGTGCTTTGGGAAACTTTTTATGGTGGAACTTCTGCTACAAAAGGCTATAAACTTGCTATTGACAATGATAACAATGTTTTTTTAGTTGGAAGAGTAGATTATACTAACCTTTTTGGGGAGGCAACGGGAGGTTCTGCTCCTATTAATGGAGGATTTCCAATACTAAATCCCGGTGGTGCTTATTATCAGACTATAATGAACGGAAATTATAATGATGGATTTATTGCTAAGTTTAATTCTAAAAATCAATTAATATGGAGTACATTGTTTGGAGGAAATAATTATGATGATGTCCAAGAAATCGCAATTAATCCAGTTGATCAATCGATAGCAGTTACTGGATTTACAAATACACAGTTGGCTGGCGATAATCTCTGTGATGTACCTCAAAATGGGGGGTTCCCACTTTGTAATAGTGGTAGCCCTTATTATCAAAATACTTATAATTATGGACAAGGTTTTATTGCAACATTTAGTAATGATGGAGCAATTAATTGGAGTACTTTTTTTGATGGGAATCCAGGTGGTATAGTATTTAATTCCAATGGCAACTTATATGTCTCTGGTGCTACTAATAATAGTATTGCTAGCATTAGTTGTGCTGCCCCAACAAATAACGGTCATCCAATATGCAATACAATTGGAGGTACTACTCCACAAACCTGGGCAGGTTTAGAAGATGCTTATATTGCAGAATTTAATACCTATCATAATATAATATATAGTAGTTACTATGGTGGCACAACAGATGAGGATATGATGTTCCCATTTCTTAGACTAGGATATACCAAACTTGCAATTGATCAATCAAATAATGTTTATATGACAGGTTCAACAAAATTGAATATAAATTTAACTAATGATTTTCCTACCTCACCTTATGCGAATTTTTATATGCAGCTATATAACCAGGGTTATGGTATTCCTTCCGCGTTTATTGTAGCATATAATTCAAGTGATATTCTTAAATGGGCAACTTTATATGGTGGGACAGGAACAGGGTCTAATAGTGATGGTTATGATGTTGGACTTGCCATAACATCCTCTAATGATTCTAAATTATATGTAGCAGGGGCAACATGTAGCCTAGATTTTCCATACATATACCCATCTATTGGTAGTCCTTATCACCAACAAGCTGCATCATCAATTGCTACTGAATCTTTTGATGCTTTTATTGGTCGATTTAATATTATTTCATTTTCTAACAGCATTGATGAATTAAAGAATATTGTTGATGATTTTATATTATATCCTAATCCGACTAATGATGAATTAAATATTGAATTTAATGTAGTGAATAAAGATAATCCTATAATTACAATTTATGATGACTTAGGAAAAAGTGTATTTGACAAACAATTATTTAGTTGTGTTGGAAAATGTACAAAGACAATAGATGTTTCAAAGTTTTCGAGTGGAATATATTGTATTTATATTAAATTTTCTAGTGCTAAGATATCCAAAAAATTTATAAAGTACTAGTATGAGTAATATTAAAAATTTTACATTAATAGTGTTACTTTTTGTTTATCCAATCTGGGGTTTTTGCCAACATTGGCAAAAGTTAGGATCAGGATTAAATGGGGAAGTTAAATGCTTTTATAATGATTCTACGACCAATGCATTATATGTTGGTGGTAATTTTAATATCTCAGGGGGTATTACAACATGGGGCCTAGCAAAATGGAACGGATTAGCATGGGATTCAGTGGGGTCAGGTGCATTAGACATGCAAAATTGCTGGCCAATTTTTTCTATCATTAGATATAAAGGAGAGCTTTACGTTGGCGGCATGGGAGATGGTACCAAAGGTGGCATAGAAAAATGGAATGGTACTAATTGGGAATTAGTCGGAAATGGTGTTAATGGTAGTGTTTTCAATTTTTATATTCATAACGATTTACTTTATGTTTGTGGTGAATTTGATAGCGTAGGTAATATTGCTGCTAATAGTTTAGCAACCTGGGATGGAAATGTTTGGTCAAATGTTCACTTCATACCTAATTATGAGATTTCCGGTTTTTTTAGTATTATTTATTGTGTAGTTTTTTATAACAATGAATTAATTGTTGGTGGAAATCTAAATGGAGATGCGAATGAAATAATAAAATGGAATGGAATAACGTGGGAAACTGTTGGTGGTGGATTTTATGGCAATTCTGCAGAAGTTTCTCGTTTAATAGTTTATAAGAATTTGCTTTTTGCCGCAGGAACATTCTCTAAATCCGATGACTTGAATAATATAGGAAATTATATCGTAGCTTGGGATGGAAATAATTGGTTGGATGTTGGAGGAGGCATGCAAGGGGTAGGTAATAATAATGGTCAAATTCATGATTTAATTATTTATAATGATGAATTATATGCTTGTGGCGTATTCTGTTATGCGGGTGGCATTCCTGCCCAATATATCGCTAAATGGGATGGAAATAATTGGTGTGGACTTGGCAGCTATTTTAATAATACACTCATTAGTTTTGGAGTTTATCAGGATATGCTTTATATTGGAGGTGGTTTTAGGACTATAAATGGTGATAGTATTAATTATGTAGCGAAATGGACAGGTGGTAGTTATATTGATACTTGCGGAAATACAAGTGGCATAGTTCCAAATGATAACCAAAATGATATTATTAGAGTTTATCCAAATCCTGCTGAAGACATATTATTTATTGATGGTCTTACAAACCCTGCAATGGTTTCTATTTATGATATCAGTGGTAAGCTTATAATGATAAAACAACTTACAACAGATGAAATTGATATCAGCAGCCTTGCTAAAGGAATGTACTTTATAAAAGTAATAAGTGATAAGCAAAGTTTGGTGAGGAAATTTTTGAAGGAATGAAGGGTAATTATGGAATTAAATTAATTGAATTTGTAAATGTCAAGCAAGAAAGGCAGTCCTGAATTGGGGCAGCCTTTTTTTCTTTAAACCCTTTTTCATTCTTCAGAATTTTCCAGACCAAAGACCATCTTCCATATCCTTCAAAAAAAAATAATCAAATAAAACTAATTGCCTCTGGAAAAAAAAGTGTATATTTGATGTCTTAAATTTTATGCTTATGAAAAAACAAGTATTCTTAGCTTTTTTGCTCTTTCTGTCGGTTGCAGTGGTGGCGCAGAATAAAAGCAAGTTTGATCTTCAGAGCAACAACAAATCGGGCAACGAACAATTGAGCCTGACGAATGCGATTAGTAGCTTTACACTTACCAAAGGAGGCTATTTTACACTGGGCACCCATGCGGGTGTGTCGGCAAGCAATCTGGATAATAATAATCAGATCAGCTTCGGACATCCTTATGCCCTTACTTCTTTCCCAATGATTTTTGCGGACAGCAGTTGGCTGAAACCTGCTGATTTGTTCCACAACTACACTCAGTTGCTTGCGAGTGCGCAAGACACTTTGTCGGTATTTTTTACCGATAGTTTGCATTTTGAAGCGAGGTTTATGATGATTCAACAAAATTCGGGAAGCAGCATTCAGTGTATTTTCCGATTGAAAAACATTGATATCATAGACCATAATCTCGGACTTGGTTTTACTTTTGATCCGGCTATTGGCAACAATGGCGATGGGTTTGCCAAATTCGGTAATCATTTTTTGCAGAAGGATACGCTGATGAATGCTTCGGTGCCTTCGGCCATTCAACTTTGGGAAAGAGACAATTCGCCCAAGGGTATGGGGGCTGAATTTGCTTTTACCTCTGGGGCTCCGGCGCAAATAGTGTTGGCCAACTGGAACGATATGGAAGCCGATATGATGTGGGTGCCGGGCAGCGCGCAATTGATTTACGATTTGTGTATGCAGGCCAAATGGAATACACAAACCGTAAACAGCGGTCAGGAAATTCAGTTTGATTTCAACATAAACTTATTGCAGCCCGATTTTAATGGGAATGGATTTATAAGATGGGATATGCCTTCGAGACTTTCGGTGGAACAAAATGTGCTTTTTCCACTCGACCAAAGCACTTACGTGGATGTGTATAATCCCAATGCGACTTCTTTAACCCAAAACAAGCTGCATCTTACTGACAGTATTATGTCGGGG